>CAYJBW010000016.1:0-24748 GCA_964368255.1 uncultured Christensenella sp. | reverse complement strand
GTTACTGACTTTTATACAAAGGAGAAAAAGTGTTAGACCAAAGCAAGTTATCGGCAGAGCAAAAACTGATATTGTCATCAAGTGGTAACATTTTGGTGAGCGCATCTGCTGGTAGCGGAAAAACCACCATGATGATAGAAAAAGTAATGACACTACTAATAAATGGAGTGGACATTCGGCGCATACTTATTATGACTTTCACAAACGATGCCGCCAGCGAAATGAAGTCAAGGCTTATAGAAAACATTTATACGGAATTGCGCGCGCATAGCGCAAGCTCCGCCACACTAAAAAAGCAACTGGAGTACCTGCATTTTGCTAACATCGGCACAATGGATAGCTTTTGGAAGGTGCTTTATCAAAAATACTTTGCCGTTATTGGCAAAGACCCGTCATGTAGTATAGTGGAGCCAAGCGAAGGCGCTCTTATGCTAAATAAGGCTATTGAGAAGGTAATCCAAAAGCACATTGAAGCAAATGACGAAGACTTTTTTAAGCTTGCAGAAGCATTAAGCACGGGCAGGAACCTAGATAAAGTTGCAAGCAATATTATTACTCTAAGGAATTTTATGACGGCGCAAATTGACGAAGACGCCTTTGTGGACTCCGCCAGTAAGGATTTAGACAAAAACTCACCTATGGCAAACTTTGTTTGGGATAATTTGCGCAAGCGGTTTGTTACTAAAAGAGCGGATATACAACAATTTTTGACTCTTTTTATGGAGATTGATGCACAAAAATTTGTTGAAGAAATGCAAAATTTTCTGCAAAGCGTGGCAAAGCTAATTAACGCTAATGACTATGACGAGTTTAATTATACTCTACAATTCTTGGAAGCTCCGCCCAAGATAGGCAATTCCATCAAAAAATGTCCATTTACAGCCGATTATTCGGCATTTGTTGATGTCGTTAGGAAGCTAATTGCGGATGCGAAAGAATACTCTGACGCTTATAAGGACAAAGAGCAGAGTGGGATAGAAAGCGCAAAACTACTAGAACTTTTGCAACAGACAGAATTAGAGTACAGCCATATAAAAAAGCAAAGTAACTTGCTTGACTTCAATGATTTAAGTAAGTATGCGGTAGAGATATTAAAGGACGAGAAAACGCGTAGCGAGATAAAAGAATCTTTTGACTATATTTTTGTGGACGAATACCAAGATACAAACTACCGCCAAGAAGCACTACTTGAGATGATAAGTAACGGCAACAACATTTTTGTGGTGGGAGATATTAAGCAAGCCATTTACCAGTTCCGAAACGCCGAGCCTGCTATTTTTATTGACAGAAAAAACAGATACGACACCCAAAAAACGGGCACAAACATACCGCTTAACAGCAATTATCGCAGTGACGAAAGAATACTAAAGTTCGTGGATAATGTATGTGGTGAGCTTATGACGGATAGTTTTGGGGGTGTTAATTACAAAGCCACAGCCAATTTTTTTGGGGAAGCAAAGTATGAGCAGGTTGATGATTTGCCACCAGTTAACATAGCCATTTTGGAAAAAGAAAAGGTAGATAAATCAAATGAGCAAAAAGTTTATACAATTAAGGACGGCGAAAAAGTTTCTGAAGAAATAGAACCGGACTATGCCTATGTTGCCGGCAAAATAAAAGAGCTTGTAGGTAGTCACCAAATTTATAATTGTAAAACCAAAACAACAACAACAATTAACTATAGCGACATAGCAATACTAGTTCGGAAGTGGAAACAAGGTTACGGAATAGGCGATGCGCTAAACAGTTATAACATTCCCTTCAACATAAATAATAGCGAAAAGAAGGAGTGCAAAGAGCGGGAGCTTCTTGTGGATTATTTGTCTATTATTTTTAATCCCACTAAAGATATAAGGCTTACTAATGTGCTACTTAGCGAAATAGGTTCTCTTACCCCAAATGAGCTGTTGAAGGTGCGGAAAGGGAACACAGAAACGACACTTTGGGAAACCATAAGTACATATAAGGGTAACAACATTATCGAAGATAAAATAAGCATATTTATAAAAAAGCTAGAACAATTACAGTTGCTTTCTTCACATAACACCGTTAGCGAATTGCTATCCATTATTTTACAAGACGGATACGATGCTATATTGATGAACAAAGGCGGAAATGTTATTGGCGAAGTTAACGCATTTATTGAGTTTATTGCAAAAAGTGCAATAAACAACAGTTTAGAAGACTTTTTGGACTTCTATGAGCAGAGCTATAACGGTAACGCATCGCCAAAAGTCAACAATGCGGTCACAATTACTACAATATTTAAGAGCAAGGGGCTAGAATATCCCGTTGTGTTCTTACCCTGTTTAAGCGACAACTTAGAAAGAAACAGGGATGACAACATCATTTATGCGGACAGTACTTTAGGCATAGCGGTAAAGAGCATTACTCCGTCTAACTATTCTATCAAGGAAAATTTCGCAGTGATGACGCATAAACTTAAGCAAAAAGAAATTAACCGTGAAGAAATGGTAAGGGTGCTCTATGTGGCGTTAACTAGGGCAAAGAACCACTTGTTTTTGTCGGGCATGCAAGGCAAGCAGATTTCTTACCTAGAAGACGCAACTAGTATTATGGACTGGATAAACTTTTCTGCAACAAAAAACCCGGCAATTGCCGTCCATTTTTCTTACACAAAGCCCACTATATTTGTCAGTGAAAAGGTAAATATTGTAAATAAAAGAGTAAACTTAGATAATCTTACACAAAAATACGCTCACGAAGAAGCAACAAAGACTTATGCAAAGATGAGTGTTAGCCAAGCTATACAGGAAGATGAAGGGGAGTTTTCGCCGCCTTGGTCAAGAGTAGATAAAGTTGATGCCGACCTTGGTACTGCCTATCATACCATTCTACAACATATGGACTTTAATGGCGGTAAAGAACATATACAAGATGTTATAGACAAGCTTGTGAAAGAAGGCAAGTTAAGTGCTGATTATGCCAGTAAGGTAGCCATAAGTAATTTGTTAGGGGTGCTAAACTGGTCAGTTGTGAAAGAAAACTTAAACAGTAAAATGTTTCGTGAACAACCTTTTATGCTGTACCAAAGTACGAACAATAGCGCTGACAAGACACTTATTCAGGGTGTTATTGACCTGTTCTTTGTCAATGAAAAGAACGAAGCAGTTGTTATTGACTTCAAGGTGACAAACGCAAGTAAAGAGATGCTTACAGTTCGGTATAGTAAGCAACTAGAGCTATATTCTTTGGCGGTCGAAAAGCTAATGCAAGTAAAAGTTGTCAAAAGGTATATTTACAACCTACTTAGTGGTTGCGCGATATATATATAATAAGTAAAATCTTTGTAAAATGTATTGCAAAATATCAATTGTATGCTATAATGTCAGTTAAGTAAACATTAATTATTAGGAGTAGTGAATAATGGAAAAATCAATTGAAACTGTAAAAGGTCTGTTGGACAAAATTACGTTTCTTCCAAATTATGAGATAAAGCTAGCCCTTATAGGCGGTATCATAATATTTATAGTTTTCCTAATTGCTCTTCTTGTGGCCGCTGGTAGCAAGATTAACACATTGAGAAAAAATTTATTAGCTAGTACCAAGGTCATTGGTTCGTTGCAGATGGTAAGCGAAGAGAATGTAGATGTAGTCTACAAAGAGTTATCCGCTCTGCCAGAGTCAATTACAAAGGGTTGGGGATGTTTTATGGATCAGCGTTTTGGCTATCCGTCCGACTATATCCCTGCAAAAGAAATATTAGATAACAGAAGTTACAAGGGTAAAAATACCATTGGACTGGTTTTGCTTAACCTTGTTACTCTTATTGTGCTTTGTTTTGGCTCAATTCTAGTCACAGGTATTTGCGTCAACGACCTGCAGGGTGTCGGAATAAAGGATTTTACAGACAATTTTGTACTAGTAAGTTCTATTATTGCAACATTGCTAATTCCGCTACTCGCTTGGTTTATTAGCTATTTATTGCTAAAATTGCGCTATAATCGTCAACTAAAGCGTATGGAAATGACATATGCAAGTTTTCAAGACATTTTAGACGAAAAGGTAGTAATTTATGCTAGCGAAGAAGAAGAATTTGTTAGTGAAAACCTAGAAGAAATTAAAAAGAAAGTTGACGAACTTGTTTTGGGCAGAATGGATGACTTAGAAATAGTGGAAGTTATTAGTTCACCAAAGGTAGAGGACATTGAAGAGTTTGTCCCTGCCGTAGAAGAAGTCGCTCCAGTTATTGATATTGTAGAAGTTGAAGAAGAACCTACCGTTGTAGAAGTCGTTGCAACCGCTACCGAAGAAGTAGTTCCTATGACTAAGGAAGAGGAAAGACGCTATTTAGAGATTATGTTAGTTGTGGTGGACAATGCGCTAGCTGACAGTTCTACTACACCGGAAGATTTGGAGAGTATTGCAACGCTTATTCTAACAGCCAAAAGTCAAGGCTTTGACAATCCAGCCGACCAAAAGATACTGGACAGGTGCTTAGAAAAGATTGCAGAGCAGTACTTTGAATAGAATTTACAAAGCTGAATGAAAGCTTTGGGAAATATTTGTGGGTGATAATAAAGGTCGCCCACAATTTGTGTAAAGGAGTGTTTATGTTGGAGTACGGCGTGACAGACGACAGAGAGTTAATTGATAGTTTGGCGCAAAGAATATTTGGTAAAAGCATAGATATAGCCATAGCGTACATTTTTTATGAGAATGAAAAGCCGATTGGCATAGCTCAGTTAAAAGTTACTCCCGACCTGTCGGAAATAGTACTGGTGGGAATGTTGCCAGAAAAAAGAAAGAAAGGTTTTGGCAATTTCTTTACACGCTGTCTTTTGCTTAGACTGAGTGAAGTATCTAGAAAAATATTAGCATATAATGACGAATATTTTTATCAATTCGGCTTTGTGCTTGAAGAAGACAAAATGTCTATAGAAAGTATAAATATTGACTTTCCTAGTGATTGTAAAAAAACGGAGAAATAATGGCAACAAATTTTATTGAAGTAATAATAGAGAACGATTTAGAAACAGGCAAACATTCTGGGATAATTACTAGATTCCCCCCTGAACCTAACGGATATTTGCATGTGGGACATGCAAAAAGTTTGTGCATAAATTTTGGTATAAAAGAGAAGTACAAGGGCAAATGCAACCTTAGATTTGACGATACCAACCCAACAAAAGAAGATGTTGAGTATGTAGAAAGCATCAAAGAAGATATCAAGTGGCTAGGTTTTGAGTGGGACAATGAGCATTTTGCCAGTGATTATTTTGAGCAGACATATCAGTATGCTGTTATGCTTATAAAAAAAGGTTTAGCCTATGTTTGTGACCTTAGCGCAGACGAGATAAGGGACAGCCGTGGCACTTTGACCGAGCCAGGCACAGAAAGTCCATACAGAAATCGTTCTGTGGAAGAGAATTTGCTATTATTTAGCCAAATGCGCGAAGGCAAGTTTGCTGACGGCGAAAAGGTACTGCGGGCAAAGATAGATATGGCGAGTAGCAACATGAATATGCGTGACCCAGTCTTATACCGCATTTTGCGCGCTCATCACCACCGCACAAAAGATGACTGGATAATTTATCCGATGTATGATTTTGCGCATCCACTAGGTGATGCTATAGAAAGTATAACTCACTCAATTTGCACGCTGGAGTTTGAAGACCACCGTCCACTTTATGACTGGGTGACATTTAATTGTGAATTTGTCAATCCGCCAAGGCAGATAGAGTTTGCTAGGCTTAACATAAAAAACACCATTATGAGCAAGCGCTACCTGAAGAAGCTTGTGGATAGCGGTTTTGTAGATGGTTGGGACGACCCCCGCATGCCCACTCTTAGCGGCATGAGAAAGAGAGGTTATCCGCCCCAAGCAATAATAGATTTTTGTACCAATGTCGGCGTTGCTAAGGCAAACAGTGAAGTGGATAATTTGATGTTAGAACACTTTGTTAGAGATTATCTTAACAAGTATGCCGATAGGGCAATGGTGGTGGAAAAACCGCTAAAGGTAATCATTGACAACTGGAAAGAAGACGAAATTATTAGTATTGCTAACAATCCTAACGGGATTGACGGCGAATCGCACCAAGTGAAATTCGGCAAAGAGTTGTTTATTGAAGAGAGCGATTTTGCCATAAACCCACCCCCCAAATATCACAGATTAGTAGTTGGGGGAATGGTTAGGCTAAAGGGTGCGTACATTTTGCAATATGCTTCTCACGAGTGTGATGCAAGTGGCAATGTAATAGCTGTCCATTGCAATTACATAGAAAAATCCAAGCAGGGCGAAGAAAATGCAGGAATTAAGGTAAAAGGCGTTGTACAATGGGTAAATTGTGAAGATGCCATAGAAACTACACTTTGCAAGTACGAGAGTTTGCTAGTTGACGAAACGGAAAGTTTGAAGAATTTTGACGAAAGAATCAACCAAAACTCACTTATGGTAGTGGAAGGAGCGATGAGTGAACCTTTTGTGGCAGAAAAGGGAGTTGGCACAACTTTCCAATTTATGCGTTCGGCATACTATAAATTGGCAGAAAATGACGGAAAGTGTCTAAAATTCTACAGAATTGTGGAATTGAAAGACTCATTTAACAAATAGTTAAATAAATGGGGAAAAAAGGAAATAGTTTTTAAGAAAAAATTAAGAAATCTTACCAAAACTATTGAAATTATTTAAGAAAACTTATATAATATAATACATATTGGATTACTGGACTCACTATGTCCTAAATCAACCCTTGGCAAAGGAGAATAATAATGGCAGAAAAAAACATCAACGCAAACAATGAGGAACAATTCAATACAGAATTGCAAGTAGGTCTGAATTTGGACCAATTATCTTATATTTGTGAATACTGTGGTAAAGTAAATTCCATTAGTGCTACTCATTGTATTAGGTGCGGCAAAAGGCGTCCTAGGAACGAGTATGTTGCAGCAATGAGCAAAGTTAAGAATGCCAAATCTATAAAAGCAGAATATATTGACGAAAAAGCAAAAATAGAGCTAGAAAAGAAAGAAGTTGCCAATATGCAACTAGTGCGGTTGGTAGAAGGCAGAGTAGCTGACGAGACAGCACAATTTGAAGCGCAACAAGCAATTAAGTTAGACCAAGATAGAGAAGCCATTAGGAAGGTTACGGCGCGTGAAGCAGTACTTCGTATTATTGCTGCCGAAAAAGCCGCAGAAGATAGAGTTGCTGCCGCAGAAAGAAAGGCAGACGATGCCATAAAGGGCAGGAATGCCGAGATAGAGGCCGTCATAATGGACGAGCGTGAGAAGACACTTAAAACTGCAGCCCAAAAGCTAGTTGTAGAAAGAGCTGGCATTGAAGAAGCAGCCAGAGAAAGAATGGAAGCCAGCAGAAAGCAGGCAGAAAGGGCGGCGCGCGAAGGAATAGACGCTGCGCGTGACAATGCAGAAAAGAACGCCGCAAGAAGGGCTGTGCTACAAGTAATTGCCGCAGAGAAGGCAAACGAAGATATGCTGAGAATGAGCAAGAATGCTCTACAACAAGCAGCACTTGAGAGAATAGAAGAAGAAAGAAAGTTAGCCGAGAAAGAATATGAAGCTAGATTTGCCGCAGAAAAATGGGCAATAGAAAAGGCAGCTGACGAAAGAATTAAAGCAGAAAAAGAAGCTCTTAGAAAGGTCTTGGAAGGAAAGGATAGAGGATATATGCCCAATTATGGATATGGTCAATATTCCCAAGGACCAACCCAAACGGTGCAACCTATTTCCATAGTTCCCTACCTAAATGCTAATCAACCAGTTTATCAATACAACCCAAATAAAGTTGTTTATAAGTTTGTTCCTAACGCCCTTCAAAGTGGAACTTTTGACCAGCAAAATTGTTTACAAATCGATGCTCCAAACAAGAAACAAGCAAAAGCAAAGGTAGCGCTTAGCAACAAAAGTCTGGTAAGAATAACTTCAGTTATTACCCTAGTGCTAGCTATAGCGGTTGTTGTTTTGGGCGTTGTACTAGAACTTATTAAGTCCAACTTAGCGTTTTTGCCTATACTCAGCGACAAGCTAATGGCTTGTAGCAATAGTTCAATTTTGCTAGCATGTGGGCAGTACATAATACTTGGCATAAACAGCGTGTTTAAGGCAAGCATAGCAGTGCCGGCATTTATGGCAGGCGGTGAGTACTTCTTAGCGGCATCGGGACTTAGTAGTGCGCTTAGCATTATTATACCTTTGGCATTTACCTTGTTTATAATAACAAACATCATAGTACTAGGACAAAGTATCACAAGAATTGTTACGGGCAGAGCCAACTTAAGAAGCAAGATAGTATCCATAATACAACTTGTTTTTATGGTTGCAGTAATTGTTGGTGTAGTGCTTGTGGCTCTTAAACTACAAGTAGGTATTGCTAGTGCACTACTTACCGTGGGCATAATTGCCTTTACAGCAGTTTCTGTAGTAAGCTTAGTATTGGTGCTAATAGCATCCAAAAAGGTAAAAAGTAGTGCGCAAACTGGCGAGATTAAGGAATAGTTTCTTATAAAGTAAAGTAAAATCGCATTGTTATGGCGTTATACAATATATAATAATTTGTGAAAAGAATATAACGGAGGCAGTATATATGACAAAAAACAATACTAATGGACAAGATGTCGCACCAATCAACAAGTCTATTGCCGAGATGGATGACATTGAGTTTATTACCTATGCTGACTATTTGAGTAGTCCATATTACCGCGCATACATAGAAGCAAAGACAAAATCACAAGGACAGGCTAAAGAACTAGCTAGTGTTAGCAGTGAAAAAATTGATGCTATTGCAAAGAATGACAAAGATAAAGGCATTAGCGAAAGCAAACTTTACACAAAGAAGAGAGGAGCAAGCCTAGTTGTTATTGCTATTCTTATGTTTGTTGTTGTTGCAGCCGCGGCTTTAGGTCTAGTTGGTATAGACGGTGTTGATGGTTTTGTCGCAGCATACATAGTGCCAGACAATGCAAGTAATGTTAATATATCGATAGTAGATCCAGCATTAGGACTAATTAAAGATTTGGCAAAAATAGATTTGGACAGCAACTTTTATGCTAGCTTTTTGGCGGATAAACCAGCAAACGCGAGCATAATAACAACAATAGCTTTTTATGCTGTTCCTGCCGCTGCGCTACTTCTAGTAGTGCTTGCAATAATCGGTTTTGTAAAGGCACTCGCTGCTTTGTTCGCAAAAAAGACATTGTCCGGCAAAGTTAAGAAAAGCGGATTTGGACTTATTAGTATAATAATGCTTGTAAGTGCACTAATTATGTTAGTTGGCGGTCTCTTTGTTGCCAACATAGAAATAGCAAAAGCACTGGATTTCATCGTGCAAAAAAGCGCAGTTATGAATGTAGGTTATGGACTATACGCGCTTATTGTGATACCAATAATTACATTTATTTGTAGTTGTGTTGCCTACAAGAAGTAAGTGGCAAATAAATAAATAATTTAGGTGGCAAGAATGGCAAACAAGAAGCAAAATACGAATATGAGAAGTCAAAATCCTATGGGGCATTCACCCGTAGGCTTTGGCGCATCTGCTTCTAATAATATGAAAAGCAACACAAATGGCAAAAATAAAAAGGTCAAATCTCGCAAGGAACAAGAAAGAAATATTGAGCGCAAAGAAAGAGCCAAGACCTTGAGAAGTCGCCAAGATTTTGCTATAGAGAACATCGCTTTCCGCAAGAAAGTGGAAGATGTACAAGGTAGGGGTACGCTAGATAATACATACTATAGACTGCCTGAAGACAAGAAGCCAAAGAAGACAAAGGACCATTTCTTTGTAGCGCGCAAGTTCGTATGCTTCCTAATGTTCTTATTTATGCTTGTATCTGTAGCTTTTTTTGCACTAAGCTACCTAAAATTAGAAGTTATACCAGCTGAGTATCTTGCTGTATATGTAGATAGGCCTGCCGTGGCAGAAGTGCCCGAAGACGGCGAAGAAGCTGAAGAAACCGAAGAAACAGAAGAAACCGAAGGAAAAGTTGTAGAAGCAGCTAAAGGCACAAGTGTGCTTGATCCGGTATTTGGCTTTGTGAAATATATAAGCAATAAGTTTAATATGAATATAGTTCTAGGAGAAAGCCCACTTTATGACAGTATGATAGTCAAAGTGGAAGTGGGAATGACAGATACAATAGCACAGTACATAATATTAGGACTACCAGTGGCGATAATATTGTACGCGATAATAGCCCTTGTAATGATGGTAAAAGCCTTTTTTGGAATGTTCGGTAGGAAGGTTTACAAAATGTTCGGTCTAGGTAGCTTCCTTATGATAATATGTGGCGCAGTTGTTGCACTGGGGGGACTTACTTACAGTATGGACTTGGTGGATAAACTGGTTTATAAAGATGTGCTTAATGTTTTACTTGGCGCTTTCCAAAATCCCGCAGGATTATCGGGCGGATATGGTTTAGTGATAATGATAGCGTTGCCACTTTTGGTGCTGATACTATCTATGTTTGCTAGGAAGAGAGTACCTTACAGTATATTTGATACTATTAGCGTGTAGGAGACAATTATGGCTAGAAAGAATAAAAAATCAAAGAAAGAATTGCTCCAAAATGGGCCAAAGCAAATACCAAAAATTGTTTGCAAGCCTATGACGGGCAACTCGCCAATAGCGGTGTACCCAGCATCGAATTTTGTTCAGCTTACGCCTATTATTCAACCAATTGCGTTGGTTCCTAATGGTTCACACCAGCAGGCGGCGGAAGATGAGGATTTTGACGAGATATAAGTTAGGTTAAGGAGAAATATGGCAAAAACACCTGTCAAGCAAGAAAATATCGTGGAGAAGGCATCTACTGTACCAGTAGAGCCATCGCTGCGCCAATTTAATATTTATGGTATCACCCCACCTTCCGAGTTCGCGTTGTACGGGACAGGTAGTAAGGCGCTTTATGATATGGAAGTAGAAAGAGTTACTAACGAACTTCGTCAAGAAGTTTTTTATAGTAGTGATAGCACAGAAGTAGTGAGCGGTAAGGTAGAGCGCGTTGTAAGCACAAAGAAAGCAAAAAAGTGTAATGCTGCTGCCATTGTTGTATTTATTATTAGTATCCTTATAATAGCTCTATATGTACTGGGCAAATTTGTTGCTCCTATAGCAGGAGTAAATAGCTTGCTTTTTGTAACAGACAAGTCTGGACTAGGTGTTATTTTTGACCTAATAAATGTGTTCTTAAAAGGTTTGCCAATCAATGCATTAGTACTTACAACACAGGTAGCGGTTGCCTTGGTGGCGCTATTTAGTGTTATAATAGCAATATCAAGCCTGACCATTGTTTGTAGGCAAGGTATAGGCAAACTAATGAAAGCATTGTTGCTAATAAACTTTATATCGACAGTTGTTATTGGAGCAACGGTTTTGGCAAATAAGGGAATTATGCCTATTGGATACTACATATTGTTTGGTTTGACACTAATATCATCAATAATAGGCTTGTTTTCTAAAAAAGCAGTAAAGCGTAAGAAGTAATCAGGAGGAAAAATGGCTGATCGTTATAGCGCAGATAAAGGGAATACCTGGTGGAGCGATGGGGGAGTAATCTATCCCACACTTCCTAATGCAAATGGCGCTCCCGGTAATCAAAATATGACAGGCAACGAGATAATAAAACCAGCTGTTGTACAGCCTTTTGTTGTGGTGCCATATGTTAGCCAAATGCAACCCCTTTATCAGTACGAACAAGAAGGAATAATAAACGAAGAAGAATTTGAAGAAGAGAAGGTATCTAAGGTAAGTGCGTACAAAATTTTTGGCATTATCTTTTCCCTTCTTACTATAGCAGTACTAATTATTGGTAAGTTTGTTAGTTTTAGCTATGTTAGCTACCTAAATATACAGGGCGCAAACAATGGACTTAGCATTATTATGGGAGCCATGAGCGTCATAAAAACAGGCACAATGATGGAAAAGATACTGACAATTGGGGTTGCTGGTGTGGCTCTTTTTGCAGTGCTTATCCTTATTACCAGCTTAATTACTATAAAAAGGAAATCAAAGATTTTGCAAATAATACTACGCGTGTTGCAACTATTGTGCGCTGTGGCGGCAGGGTTTGCAATTATGAAAATGGGTTCATTTGCTGATATTGGATATGGATTGTATGGTTTGGCAGGTTTAGCTGTTTTATCTTTGATACTGTAGCAAAAGAAAGCGGATATATAACAAGGAGTAAAAGATGAACAAATTGAAGAAAAATCCATTGAAAAGCGGAACAGGTGGCAATAATTATTATATTTGCTCGTCCTGTGGCAGGGAAAATGCGCTAAGCGCTAGCCGTTGCAAATTCTGCAAGGCAATAAAGCCGGGAGCGCAAGAAGCTTTTGACAGTAACTATGGTTATACGGATAGAACTGTTAAGAATGCTTATCCTACTCCCACCAATCCTTGCTTTGCACATCCTTTGCAAAAAAATGTTGGATTTGTTGAGCAATCAAGTAATTTTGCCAATTTGCCTGATTATTATTCCACCGATGAGTACGGCAGAGTATTCAAAACAAATGTTACTTACGGGGCGTTGCCTTGTTCAGCGCCAGTACCTGTACCAACACCGTCAAAAGTAGTGCAAGTGGCACCCCTTAATGTACCACTGAATATACCCAACAACACAAATTATTAGTTAGGAGATACTTCTCATGAACATGGATACGAACAACAACGAAACAAGAAAAGGCCGTCCAGGCGTACTGAACGGACAAGAAGGGAGTTGGGTACAAGTAGACCCTAGTGAAGTCCCTGCTTCGGTTAGCCGTGACATCAATAACCCCACTATGGCTGCGGACGGAAGTTATTATTATGCAGAAGGCGGAAATAATAGCAATGATGGATTTGGTCCCATTGGCGCCAACTACAACAACGCTATACCGACTCCGTCAAGAATAGTACAACTACCACCCATTGTTCAACCAATAGCTTTGGTGCCTTATGCATCCCAAAATCAACCGTTGTTACAATATGATCCTAACGAAAGGCCCCCTGTGCAAGCAATGGCGCAAGAGCCTGTATATCGTGCAAAACCCTATGCTGCGCTAAGTGTGTTGTTTATTCTTTTAGCAGTGGGAGCGTGCGTGGTTGCTGCTTTGTTAAAAAGCATAGTGGCAGTAAGTAGCGTAACTGCTATTGACAGTGTAATGGGACTTGCTGCAATGTTTAAGATTGGCAGCTTTACTAGCGTATATAATAATGAAGTGCTACAAACTGTGTTTGCAGGTGGATTTGCCGCAGGCTTTAAGGCAGATATGAAAACAGCCCTTTTTGCGTTCTTAATACCGGTATTCTATGCGCTTACACTTATTATGGCAGTAGTTCTTATCATAGTGTACTTGCTAAAACTAGGTAAGAGAGTTAGCCCAGGCGGATTCAATGTGTTTGCTTTGATTGGGTTGCTACTTTCTGTGGCAAATGTAGTGATTATGATAATATCAACCAGCCTTGCTCAAGCTATGGGCGCATACATAATCGCAGGAATATTCTCAGTGCTGTTTGTACTACCGTTATTCGTGAGCAAAAAGGCTCAAACAGTGGATTATGTTGCATCTAAGAAAGCTTTTATTTACGAATAAAATGTAAAGAATTTATGAATAATTACAAAAGGCGGGGTTATAGCCTCGCTTTTTGATAAAAACATTAGAAGGAGAGGAAACAAAATGTTTGAAAAAATAAGAAGTATGCTGGCTGAACAGCTTTGTATTGATGAGAGCGAAATCAAAATTGACAGCGATTTGGTAGGGGATTTGGGAGCGGACAGTTTGGATATGGTACAACTACTTATTTCTATGGAAAAAGAGTTTGGCAAAAGCTTTGGCGACGAAGAGTTGAAAAATGTAAAAACTGTACAAGACATAATAAATTTCGTGAAAAAATAATTGAGCAAAGGAATGAATTTTGTTGACAACCAAACAGTGGTATGATATATTGTATAAGCACCTTGAGCAGGTGTAATTTTTTTGGAGGTGTCTACTATGCGCGTTAAGATAACCCTTGCCTGTACAGAATGCAAGCAACGCAATTATGACAAGATTAAGAATAAGAAGAACACTCCGGATAGAATGGAGCTAAAAAAGTACTGCAGATTTTGCAAAAAACACACAGTACACAAGGAAACTAAATAGTTTAGTTGGAGGCTTAAACCCAGATGGCAAAAAACAACCCAAAGTTGGATTTACCCGAAATAGAAGCTACCCCTACAGCTACGCAACCAGTTAAAAAAGACAGAAAACCTGCCGGCAAGAAAACCGCTACAAGAAAGCGCAAGTCTATTGGCAAGTTTTTCCGTGATATTATAAGCGAGCTAAAAAAAGTTGAGTGGGCATCTTTTAAGAATACAAAAAACGAAAATGGTGTGGTCAGAAAGACTGGCACTGTTTTAGTCGTTGTTTTATTCTTTTTAGTTGTAATAGCGGCAATTGATACAGGCTTCACGCAGTTATTAAAGTTACTGTTAGAAGCAGCTGCTTAGAGTAGCATTTTTTGTACAAGGAGAAGTAATGGAAAATCAAGATAATGTAAGATGGTATGTCATACATGTCTATTCTTCTTATGAGACGGTAGTAAAGAATAATCTCGAAAAGATGATTGAAAATAACAATCTGCAAAACTTTATTTTTGAGATAGCGATACCCGTTGAAGAAGACATTGTAGAAAAAAATGGCAAGAGGAAAATTGTAGAGCGCAAAAAGTTCCCTGGATATGTCTTTATTAAGATGATATACACAGACCATGTCTGGTATATGGTAGCTAACACAAGGGGAGTAACAGGTTTTGTAGGTCCCCAAGGCAAAGCATTACCACTTACTAATGAAGAAATTAAGAGAATGGGACTTGAGAAGATATCAGCGGAAGACTTTGATATCGTTATCGGGGACAATGTTAAGGTTATTAGCGGAGCATTAGAGACATTCTTAGGAATTGTTGATGAGATATCCGTAGACAAACAAAAAGTTAAAGTTATTGTACAGATGTTCGGCCGTCAAACGCCGGTTGAACTGGACTTTAACCAGATTGAAAAAATATAAATATTATCAAGTATTTTACTTGTAATAGATAATGGGAGAATGACAAAATAAAAAGTTTAATGTTATTCGTTAGTACCAAGTAGTCAAAGGAGGCAAAGACTATGGCTAAGAAAATCAATGCAGTAGTAAAGCTACAACTCCCCGCAGGCAAAGCAACCCCGGGACCACCTGTAGGCTCTACACTCGGACCACACGGTATAGCTATACCGATGTTCACAAAGGAATTTAATGAAAAAACAGCTTCTCAAGCTGGACTTGTTATTCCTGTAGTAATCACAATTTATGCAGACCGTTCCTTCACTTTTGTATTAAAAACCCCTCCCGCGCCAGTGCTTATCAAAAAGTACGCATCCATTAAGAGCGGAAGCGCAAAGCCCAATCGTGAAAAGGTTGCTTCCCTAAGCAAAGCGCAACTAGAAGAAATAGCCAAAATAAAAATGGCTGACCTAAATGCTGCTAATTTGGAAAGCGCAGTAAGCATGATAGCAGGTACTGCCCGTAGTATGGGCGTAACCGTTGTTGACTAGGAGGAGCATATATGAAATACGGAAAAAAATATATAGACTCTATTAAGAGCTATGAAAAAAGCAAACTATATGACAGCGCCGAAGCAGCAAGGATTGTTATCGAAACCGCAAAGGCTAAGTTTGACGAAACAATAGAACTGCACTGCAAATTGGGTGTTGACCCCAGGCACGCTGACCAACAGGTTAGAGGTGTTGTTGTTCTTCCACACGGAACGGGCAAAACATTGCGCGTATTAGTAATCACCAAAGGTGTAAAAGCTGACGAAGCTACGGAAGCTGGAGCAGATATTGTTGGCGGAGACGAGATTGTGCAAAAAATCCAAGGCGGTTGGTTTGACTTTGATGTTTGCGTGACCACACCAGATATGATGGGCGTTGTAGGTAGACTAGGTAAGGTTCTTGGACCAAAGGGACTTATGCCCACTCCAAAATCCGGCACAGTTACTATGGATATTGCTAAGGCTGTCAAAGATATCAAGGCAGGTAAAGTTGAGTACAGAGTGGACAAAACCGCTATTATTCACTGCCCACTAGGAAAAGCAAGTTTTGGCGCAGAAAAAATTATTGATAACTTCAATGTTTTGATGGAAGCAATTGTTAAGGCAAAACCATCTGCAGCTAAGGGAACATACCTAAGAAGTGTTACTATTGCAAGCACAATGGGACCTGGCGTAAAAGTAAGTTACAAAATATAGTAGTTTTTGTTTGACATATTCAAGCAAAGTAACTATAATAAGAACCGTTATAAATACTCATTTCTAAGACTGCAAGCACGCACGCGTTTAATTATCAACATGATAGCTAGCACAGAAAGAGGAAGCAAATATTAACTATTAGCTCCGTATTTCTGCTTAGAATACGGAGTTTTATTATTAAAAAAACTATAAAAAGGAGGTACATTTAGTGTCAACATTCAGAGATGCAAAAGTAGAAAAAGTTGCCGAAATCAAAGGGAAGTTAGAGAATGCTTCTTCATTTGTTTTGGTCGACTACAAAGGCTTAACTGTTGCTGAGGACACCGCGCTTCGTAATGAGTTTCGTAGCAAGGGAGTAAGCTACCATGTTTACAAAAACCGTTTGATGAAAATCGCGCTTAATGAACTGGGTTATACCCAATTCGATGAAGCTCTTAACGGACCAACCGCAATAGCTCTTGGTTCTAGCGATATCGCAGCTCCTGCAAAAATCGCTATTGAGAAAGCTAAGGCTTACAAAAAGATGGCAATAAAAGCTGGACTAGTGGACGGCAGTTATTTAGATGCGGCAGGTTGTCAAGTATTAGCAACATTGCCTAGCAGAGAGGGACTTATTTCCCAAATACTTGGATTGTTACAATCCCCTGTGGCGTCACTAGCAAGAACTATCGCCGCAATCGCCGAGAAGGCATAAAAACAAAAAAATAAAAAACGGAGGAATTTTTAGAAATGGCAGATATAGCTAAAATAATTGAAGAAGTTAAGTCAATGACAGTACTAGAGCTAAACAGCTTAGTAAAGGCTTTGGAAGAAGAGTTTGGAGTAAGCGCAGCAGCTCCTATGGCAGGTGCAGGCGTTGCAGCAGCAGGCGCAGCAGTAGTTGAAGAAGAAGAGCAAACAGAATTCGATGTAGTATTGAAGGCAGCAGGCGCTAACAAGATTGCTGTAATCAAAGCAGTTAGAGAAGCTACAGGTCTTGGACTAGTAGAAGCTAAGGGCTTAGTTGATGGAGCACCAAAAGCTGTTAAAGAAGCTGTAAGCAAAGAAATAGCTGAAGAGCTAGCAGAAAAGCTAAAGGCAGCAGGCGCAGAAGTTGAAGTAAAATAGTTTTAACTTACTATTTTACTGAACAAAAGAAAAAACGGCTATACAATTATTTGTGTAGCCGTTAAACATTATATCTTTATTTTGGTCTTATTCTTGTGGCACATTTTGTGCTAAGCATTATGTCATTAACAAGCAAGGAAGTTGCCGAGCAACGATTGGACTTGTTATAAACGCAAGTAGCGTTACATTGCACTACGCCAGGCGCGTCACTCAAGAATTCATCACTAGCTTCAAGTTCTTTGAAGGTTTGTTCCAAAGCTCCACCAGAGCGTTTTATTTTGCTGTCACAACTTGCCTTATCTGATATAGTAATAAGTCCGGCGTTGCAATGGCACTTTAGGTTGTGTTGACAATTACTAGTCGTAAATTTTAATTGCATCATAATCTTTTTCTCCTTTTAGTAACGATAGTATGTTATTAAACAGGGCATTTATTCTAGCCATTTGACAAAATATACTGTAGAATATATACTGATACTAGAAAAATAACGGAGGCGAATATGAAAGTAATTTTATTACAAGATATAAAATCTTTAGGCAAGGCAGGGGAAATAGTGGAAGTAAATGACGGATACGCGCGTAATTTCCTTATGCCCAAAAAGCTTGCTGCTGAAGCTACCAAAACAGTGCAAAACGAGAGAAACCAAAAACTTGCCAACGAGCAAAAACGACTGGCAGAAGAGAAAGAAGCAGCTATGCTTCTCTACAAATCATTAAACAAAAAAGAGTTTGAACTGAAGGTTAAGTGTAATGAAGGCAAAATGTATGGAAGCGTTACTACGCTTGATATTGCCAATCTTCTAAAGGAAGCAAACTTTGTTGTGGACAAAAAGAAAATAACAATACCTACACCTATAAAAACACTAGGTAGTTACGAAATTGATGTTTGGTGTTATAAAGAAACAGTTGCAAAAATAATACTAAATGTAGTAAGCCAATAACTAATTTAGACTTACTAAGGCAAAGCAGGCAATACCCTTGCTTTCTGCGGTGATACCTAAATTCTCGGTGGTGGTGGCAGAAATGTTTATTTTACTGCTAGAAATGCTCAAAATGTCCGAAAGACGGTTAACCATTAGCGGAATATAGCCACTAAGTTTGGGCGTTTGCGCCATAATAACTATGCTGATACTAATAATATCGGCATTTTTTTTGTCAATTATTTTTTTGATATGTTCAAGAAATATTGCACTATCTATGTTTTTGTACTTAACTTCTGTATCTGGAAAAAGCACACCAATATCACGCTCACCGAGAGCGGAAAGGAGTGCATCACTTAGCGCGTGAATGACAACATCGCCATCGCTGTGAGCTTCCATACCCATAGGAAAGGGTACTTTTATTCCGCCAAGCATTAGCTTTTTGTCAGCGCAAAAGCGGTGTGTGTCAAAACCGCAACCAACTTTGGCATTGATACCAAAAAGTTGCTGGGCAGTGGTGATTTTTTTGTTGCTTTCTTGCCCCAAAATAATATGCGGTGGATTTATAAAGTTGCCGAAAACTTCGGAATCGTCCGTATAATTGATATCTTTTGCAAGAGAATAAGCTTTTTTTAGTAGCTCGGTATTGAAGCCTTGCGGAGTTTGTACGAGTGCAAAAGCATTTCTGTCCACACTCCCAATAATTTTGTCCACGTCAATACGCCGAACACTGTCAAAAACGGGTAGGTAGGGCACCGCTGAGTCAAATTCTAGCGTAGCTTCCATAATGCTTGATATCAATTCTTGGCTAGCAAAGGGGCGGGCTCCGTCATGAATTAGCACATACTTTGATGTGACTTTATCCAAACCGCACTGCACAGAAAGGGCGCGTGTGCTACCTCCCTTTACGCAAATTACATTGTCTTTTTCTATAATAAACTTGTCGCTTACTACAATTATTTTGTTAATAGAAGCATTATTAAAGCAGTCTATTGTTTTGTTGAGTAGCATTCTTTCGCCTAGATTATAGCTGAGCTTGTCGTAGCCCGTTCGGGAACTTATGCCGTTAGCGACAATAACTACATCAAAAAGTGTTTCTCTCATGGTATTATCGACCTGTTTTTGTATAATTTTGCCAGTCCGCCCTCGCTTGTTTCTCGATAAAATACCGAAATATCCTTGCCGGTATGGTACATTGTTTCTACAATCATATCAAAGGAAATTTTGCGTGATTGGGACAAGAAATTTGCCAAGTTGGTGGCATTTATTGCTCTCATTGCGGCGACAGCGTTGCGCTCAATGCAAGGTATTTGCACAAGACCAAGCACAGGGTCACAAGTTAGTCCTAAGTGGTGTTCCATAGCAACTTCTGCGGCGTACTCTATTTGGTCTAAGTTCATATTAAAAAGCTCTCCCAAAGCTGCCGCTGCCATAGAACAGGCACTGCCAATTTCTGCTTGGCATCCACATTCTGCGCCACTTATCGAGGCGTTGGTTTTTATAATATTGCCAATAAGTCCGGCAGTTGCTAACGCTTTTACTATTTTTTCATCGGAAAACTTATATTCTTTTTGGTTGTGATAAAGCACCGCAGGAAGCACTCCTGCCGCGCCACAAGTGGGGGCAGTAACCACTGTACCCATAGACGCATTTTGTTCCCCAACAGCAAAAGCATAGGCGCAAATTAGGCGGTTTTGCCGTGTTTCTTCGGTTTCGTTAATGTGATTGGACTTATACAAAAAGCCAGCTTTTCGACTAATATCCAGTCCGCCTGGTAGAATACCATTAGTGAGTATGCCCGTCTTTATGCACTCTTTCATTTTTTGCCAAACTATGCTAAGGTAGTCAAATATATCTGGTTCGCACTCTTGTACATATTCATAAAGGTGTATTTCTTTTTCTTCACAATAACTTTTTATGTCGCTAAAATATTTGATAGAGTAAGGGCGGGGAAGTTCGCTTTCTTCTCCCTCTATAGTAATTTGACCACCACCTACGCTAAATGCGCGCATAAAGCCAATTTCTTCATCTTCTACATATGCAAACAAATCCATAGTATTAGGATGTGGCACTTCAGAAGTTGTATCAAGAATCAAACTGCAAGGCTTAATTAGTGTAGAGTGTATTATTTTGTCAGTGCCGTGTCCCTGTCCAGTCAAGGCAAGCGAGCCATAAATTATCACCTTGAACTTGTCCGCTTGCTCGTAGCGGGCATTAAAAATTTTGCATATATGTTCGGGTCCCATAGTGTGACTGCTAGAAGGACCCTTGCCTATTCTATACAGTTCTTTTAATGAGTACATAAATTCCTTATAATCCTTAGTTAATTATTTCGTAGAGCATAGAGCTGTCATTTTTGGAGACATTTCCAAGTGGTACGCTCAGCACACGGAAAGTGAACTTTTTGTCCCCAAACCCTACTGATATGATGTCTCCCACCTTAATATCTTTGGCTGGCTTGGCATCTTTGCCGTTGACCGTTACACGGTCAGAGCTGCAAGCATCGTTTGCAACAGAGCGTCTTTTTATTATTCTTGCCACCTTCAAATATTTATCAAGTCTCATTTTTTACCTGCATTATTGTTATTGTTTTGACTATTTATTTACTTTTTGTTGTAAGGAAAATCTTATAAAAAAGTATCAAAAATTTATTTATGCATACCAAAAATTATTATACTATAAATAAATAACTTTAGTCAATACTTATAAGGTATGCACAATTTTATTAGGCATTTAGTAGCAGAAAAATACATAATACTACACAAAAAATTTTTTTACAGCGAAGAAGAACAACCAACAATAAACATCGACAAATGTCGACATATTAGGTAGCTTTTCGCCATTTTTTGTCACAGGTATATTTGAAAATATACCTACAATTGCTATAATTAAGGTGGACATAAAGGGGGGGGTGAAAGGCATGGAAAACATTACTTCTATTATCTCGGAAGTACTTTATATGGAAGTGGACCAAATAATCAGCGTTAAGTACAGGACTAGCAACGAGTTTACAATTTCGGACAATTGTGGCGATAGTTATACAATTACTGTTGTAAAAAATTAGTAAAAAAGGCAATAAACCAACGAATAGTTTGGAATAATATACAAGAGAAAAAGCGCGTAAAAAACCCATATGAAAAAATTGCAAAAATGTGCTTGACTTTCTTGACATAACAGTTTAGAATGTTATAATGTCTAAATATTGGTAAAAATATAATCCTTGATCCGGAATTAGTCAATTCGGGGTTAGGGGGATTATGCAATATTTAGCGTCAAGAGACTTATTAAAAAAAGTCATTTTAGAATATTTTTATAAGGAGCAATGCGATGTCTCAAAGAATTCACAAGATTAAGTGTGGAAATACCGAAAGATGGTCTTTTAGCAGAATTAAGCACATCTTAGATATGCCCTATTTGATTGAAGTCCAAAAACAGTCCTACGAAACCTTTATAAATGAGGGAATCAAAGAGGTTTTTGCCGATTTCTCACCAATTACCGACTATAGCGGAAAGCTAGAATTAGAGTTTTTGGAGCATACTTTAGATGGTGTTTGCAAATATACCATTAAAGAATGTAAGGACCGTGATGTAACCTACACCAGCCCACTAAAGGTTAAGGTAAGGTTGACAGTCAAAGAAACTGGTCAAATGCAAGATCAAATAGTTTTTATGGGTGATTTACCCAAAATGACTGATAAGGGTACTTTTATTATCAACGGAGCGGAAAGAGTAGTAGTAAGCCAGCTAGTAAGAAGCCCGGGCGTTTATACCAAAGGGGAGCAAGACAAGAACGGAGTTATGAGATATGCAACTACCGTTATACCCAATAGGGGAGCGTGGTTAGAGTTTGAACAAGATGCCACAGGCATACTATCAGTAAGAGTGGACAGAAACAGAAAAATCACTTCCACAATACTGTTAAGAGCGCTTGGCTATGGCACAAATGCAGAAATTGCCGAGTTATTTAATAATGACCCGATGATTATGGCAACCGCTGCGAAAGACGGAGAAATTGACAACACAGAGCTTGCCAAAATAGAGCTTTATCGCCGTATGAAACCAGGTGAAGTGCCCACAGTTAATGGTGTTGATGTACTTATCAACAATATTTTCTTTGACGGACGCAGATACGATATTGCTAAGGTAGGCAGACATAAATTTAATAGCAAATTGAGCATTGCAGAAAGAATAGAAGGATTAACGCTAGCAAGAGATGTTATTTCTCCCGATGGAGAAGTCCTTGCAGAAAAAGGCGAAGTTTTAAGCACCGAAAAAAGTAAAGAAATTCAAAACTCCGGCGTGAATGTTGTTTTTGTAACAACACCAGAGGGCGGAGAGTTCAAAGTTATTGGTAATAACACCGTTGATTTGAAGGGGTACATTGATGTAAATCCGCGTACACTTGGCATCAAAGAAAAGGTTTATTATCCTAATCTAGTTGAACTTATTAATGCTTGCGGTGACGATATGGAAGCGCTTAAGTCAGCTATCAAAGAGAACAAAGATAGACTTGTTTATAAGCACATCACTGCCGATGATATCATAGCAACTGTGTCCTACAACTTATCAATGTGCCACGAATATTATTACTGTGACAATATTGACCACCTAAGCAACAGAAGAGTGCGTTCCGTTGGAGAGCTATTACAAAACCAATTCCGTATTGGTATTGCTAGGTTAGAACGAGTTATCAAAGAAAGAATGAGCATAGCGCCAGAGCCTAACGAAGTGACACCCCAGTCACTAATCAACATTAGGCCTGTTTCTAGCGCAATAAGAGAGTTCTTTGGGAGCAGTCAGTTGTCACAATTTATGGACCAACCCAATCCCATTGCAGAGTTAACCCACAAAAGAAAGCTTAGCGCACTTGGGCCAGGGGGTCTAAACCGTGAAAGAGCGGGCTTTGAAGTTCGTGACGTTCACCACTCTCACTACGGTAGAATGTGCCCTATTGAAACACCAGAAGGACAGAACATAGGTCTTATTACTTCACTAAGCTCCTATGCCAAAATAAATGAATACGGCTTTATAGAAGCTCCTTACCGCAAGGTTGACAAAGCTAAGGGCGTTGTTACCGAAATTGTGGAATACTTGACAGCTGACGAAGAAGACAAGTATGTAGTAGCGCAGGCTAACGAGCCGCTAAATGAAAAAAGCCAATTCGTCAATGCCCGTGTTACCTGCCGTTATCGTGACGATATCAAGGAGTACGCAGCAGCTAAAGTTGACTATATGGATGTAGACCCTATGCAACTAGTTTCTGTGGCGACTAGCCTTATACCTTTCCTTGAGAACGATGACGCAAACCGTGCGCTTATGGGAAGTAACATGCAACGGCAAGCCGTTCCGCTACTACGACCAGAAACACCAATTATTGGTACTGGTATGGAATATAAGGTAGCGTATGATTCTGGAGTATGCGTAATTGCACAGGAAGACTGCACAGTACAAAAAGTTACCGCAGACGAAATAGTTGTTCTTAACAAAGATGGCGAACAAAAAGAGTACGAAATACAGAAGTTTGGCAGAAGTAACCAAGGCACTTGTATTAACCAGAACCCCATTGTAAAGAAGGGGCAAAAGGTTAAGAAAGGCGAAGTTATTGCAGACGGACCTGCTACCCAAAACGGTGAGCTGGCTTTAGGAAGAAATATTCTTATCGGCTTTATGACTTGGGAAGGTTACAACTATGAAGATGCTATTTTGATTAGTGAAGAACTAGTTAAGCATGACACATTCACTACCATCCATATAGAAGAGTATGAGCTTGAAGCAAGAGATACCAAACTTGGTGAAGAACAAATCACTAGAGATATCCCCAATGTAAGTGACGACCTACTCAAGTATCTTGACGAAGATGGAATAGTAATGGTAGGAGCCGAAGTAAGAAGCGGAGATTATTTGGTGGGCAAGGTTACTCCAAAGGGAGAAACAGAGCTTACCCCCGAAGAAAGACTACTTAGAGCAATCTTTGGCGAGAAGTCCAGAGAAGTGCGTGATGTATCTTTGAAAGTTCCCCACGGCGAAGGCGGTGTAGTTGTTGATGTTAAGGTATTTACCAGAGAGAATAAAGACGAATTAGACCCTGGCGTTAACAAACTAGTTAGAGTTTATATCGCACAAAAGAGAAAAATATCCGTTGGTGACAAAATGGCGGGTAGACACGGAAACAAAGGTGTTATTTCTAGAGTACTTCCCCGTGAAGATATGCCCTTCCTTGCTGACGGCACACCACTAGAAATTGTACTTAACCCACTAGGCGTTCCTTCCCGTATGAACATTGGACAGGTGCTAGAAGTTCACTTAGGCTTAGTTGCTAAGCTACTAGGCATCAAGATAGCTACCCCGGTATTTGACGGAGCATCAGAGAACGACATTCAAGATATGTTCAAGAGCAATAACTTGTCACTTGACGGCAAAGTACAACTTTATGACGGCAGAACGGGCGAACCATTCGAGAACAAAGTAACCGTTGGTTATATGTATATGCT
>CAYJBW010000015.1:0-24762 GCA_964368255.1 uncultured Christensenella sp. | reverse complement strand
CGACCACAGTTTTCCGTCCTCTAGGTGTAATTTATAGACCGGAGATGTACCGTAACTTACCATACATACAATGCGAGTATTCCCATTGCATGGGCAATAGCTTAGGTAATTTTGACGATTACTGGCAACAGTTCAAGAAGTATGACCGACTAGCCGGTGGGTTTATTTGGGATTTTGCTGACCAAAGCATAAAAGTTGTGGTTGATGGCGTCACCCAGTGGCGATATGGCGGAGATTTTGGAGAAAAACCCAATTCTGGTAGCTTTGCATTCAACGGCATAGTTAGGGGAGATAGAAGTCCAAATCCTGCGCTTTTTGAAGTGAAAAAGGTATATCAAATGATAGATTTTTCCTTTGAAAACAATGTGCTTAATATTTTTAACAATCATATGTTTACTTGTTTAGAAGGCTATGAACTAGTAGTTACATATCTAGAAAATGGAGTGGAAAAAGATAGTGTTAGCACTACTTTGCCTGATGTTTCGCCACAAAGTAATTATAAAGTAGATATAGCGGAGTGTAATTGTGAAGGTGAAGTCACATTACTTGTAGAAATTAAACTAAATAAAGATACTCATGTGCTTAAAAAAGGTCATGTTGTCGCTTTTGAGCAGTTTGTTTTACGCACTCATCCAATGCACCTTGACCAGAGCGAAGCAGGCGCAACTTACGAAGAAACCGACATGGAAATAGTAGTGTCGGCAAACGATATGCAAATAGTTTTTGACAAGTCAAGCGGCGCAATTACTAGCATATACAAAAGAGAAAAGGAAAGGCTAAAATTGCCACTTCTACCCAATTTTTATCGTGCGTCTATAGATAATGACCGCTTAGCACAAGTTGATTTGAAAGCAATTAAGAAGCTACTTGGTATTTACAAGTTCCGTGACGCTATGAAAAAAATGCGCCCGAAAAATGTAAAAGTGATTTCTAATGACGGTATTGTTAGTATTGTTACCGATTGGAAAATAAGCGGTATCAGGAAGTTATCAACAGTATATAAGATTGGCAAAGAGAGTATTGACTTTAGCATGGAAGTACTGCCTAAAGTACCACTTATCCGCTATGGATTTAGCTTTGCTACCAGAGAAAGCGTAGACAATTTGAGTTTTTATGCAAAAGGGCCACACGAAAATTATTGCGACAGACATACTTCAAGCATACTTAGGTATTATGAAGGCAAAGCAGAAGACTTTAATCACGAGTATTTGTATCCACAAGAGAACGGCAACCATACCCAAGCGCGGTTCCTAAATTTGGGCGATGACGATAACGGCATGATTATTTTGGCTGACAAAAAACCATTTGAGTTTAGCGTGCTTCCCTATACCGTAGAAAAATTAGACGAAGCAAAGCACTTGCATGAGCTAGTGAAAGACGATTTTTATTCGGTAAATATTGACGGAAAGCAAAGGGGAGTAGGCGGAGATATACCTGCGATTGCTTGCTTAAAACCACAGTACAAAATATTGCCGAGACAAAAGCATACCCTTGATTTTCGTATGATAATCAAATAACGAGGACAAATGAGAGGTTTAGTATTAGAAGGTGGTGGAGCGAAGGGCGCATTTCATTTAGGCGCTGTAAAGGCGCTATACGACAATGGCTATACTTTTGACGGTGTTTCCGGCACTTCTATTGGTGCGATTAACGGTAGTATTATTGCGCAAGAATGTGGATATGAATTACTTTATGATTTGTGGGCGAGTATAAAGCCTAGCGATATTACCGATTTTGACAATGAAATGGTAGAAAGACTTCAAAACAAGGATTATGGCAAAGAAAATGTAGTGTATTGGATGAAACAAGCCATAAGTGTTATAAAAAATTATGGCGTTCCCACTGACAAAGTTATTCACTTCCTAAAAAACTATGTTGACGAAGACAAACTAAGGCAATCAAAAATGGATTTTGCCTTGGTTACTTATTGCGTGACGGACAGGAAACCGCTTGAGCTATTTAAGGAAGATATTCCGCAAGGAAGCTTACTAGAATACATATTTGCTAGCGCATATTATCCTGCTTTTCGTTTGCAAAGGCTTAATGGCAAACTTTATTTAGATGGCGGTTTGTATGATAATTTGCCACTTAATATTTTGGCAAGAAAGGGTTATGATGAGCTTTTTGCGATAAGGACAATGAGCCGTATGCCACATAGCAAAATAATTGATAGTTCTGTTACCGTTAATTATATTTGCCCGTCAGAAGATTTGGGCGGAACGACAGAGCTAAATCCAAAACTAATAAATTATAATATTAGTCTTGGCTATCATGACGGCATGCGTTTTGTTAATAGGTATTTAGGGGAAAAATATTATATAAAACACAGTAAATTTGATAGATATGAAAGTTTAATGCTAAATCTTGATGATGAAGCATACCAAAACATAAAAACTTTGCTAGAACTCCCTGGCGACTTACCTAAGGAAGCGGTGGTTACTAATATATTTGCATATCTAAAAAGCTTGTGCTATGATAAAACACATAGTAGAAAACTAGCTTTTATATATTTTTTGGAACCCTATGCCAAACTTTATGGCGTGGAAAAGTTTATGGTTTATTCTATCGAAGAGTTTTATTTTGAACTGGTAAGAAAGTTTCGTTCTCATAACGATAATGGAGCAATCAATGGACTAAACAAAAATAGACTCTTTATCACACAAAAAACTAAGCAACAGCTTATTTTACAAGAAATAATGAATTTTATGGGAGATATCTAATGAAAAAATTTATCAAAAAACTGGCAAAAAGATGGTTTATCGATGCTTTTTCTGGTATGGCACAGGGATTATTCGCTACACTAATTGCAGGCACAATAATTAAGACAATTGGTTCACTAATTGGCGACAACTCTGTTGGCAATATAGTTACTTTGGCAGGTCAAGTTGCTTCTATTCTTATGGGCGCAGGCATTGGCGCAGGTATTGCAAGTTATCTAAAATCAAGCAAGCTGGTTGTTTTTGCTTCTATGGTTGCTGGTTTTATCGGCGCATTTTCTTCCCAATTCATTGGCGCAAATTTTGCCGGTGGACAAATGGCAGATATTGGAGTAATTTTATCAAAAGGACTACCAGGCAACCCAATAGGTGCCTATGTAACCGCTCTGCTTGTGTGTGAAATAGGCAACTTAATTGCAGGCAAAACAAAACTTGACATTTTACTTGTTCCGCTTGTTTGTATCTTTACAGCAATACTGGGTGCTTATGTTTCTTTCCCGTTCATTTGGTTAATAAATAAGCTAGGCGAAGGCATAGCAGTAGCTACCGCAATTACACCTTTCTTTATGGGCATAGTAATTGCAGTTATAATGGGAATACTTCTTACAATGCCCACATCAAGCGCGGCAATTTGGGTGTCTGTCGCTATGACAAGCTCATCAGATGCTATGCTTATTGCAGGCGGAGCGGCAGTTGTAGGATGCGCTTGCCATATGGTAGGATTTGCCGTTATGAGCTTCAAAGAAAACAGATGGAGCGGACTAATAAGCCAAGGGCTTGGAACAAGTATGTTACAAATACCAAATATAATGAAAAACCCAAAACTAATGATACCCCCAATAGTTGCAAGCGCAATATGTGGTCCTATTGCCACAACTTTGTTCAAACTGCGTTGTGGAGCTAGTGGCGGCGGTATGGGAACTTGCGGTTTAGTGGGCATTATTGATTCTTACAAGTATTCGGTACAATTAGGGGATATGCAATGGTGGCTGTTCCTTATAGCAGTACTTCTTATGTTCTTTATCATTCCCGGTCTTGTTTGTCACTTTATGGGATTATGGTTTAGGAAAAAGAAGTGGATAAAAGTTAATGACCTAAAACTTGAGGTGTAATATAGTGAACAAAGTAATACTGATTGATTCAAACAGTCTAATAAACAGAGCATTTTATGCCTTACCACCGCTGCAAATAAATAGTGGTCTTTACACCAATGCCATACACGGTTATTTGGCGATGCTCCAAAAGTTAATTGTTGAAGAAAAGCCCACTCATATTGCTGCAGTTTTTGATTGTAGAGCCAAAACTTTCCGCCATGACGAGTATGAACTATATAAGGCAACAAGGAAAGGTATGCCAGACGAACTAGCGGAACAGGTGCCAGTTTTGCAAGAACTTCTTGAGCTTATGGGCGTAAAAATACTAAAAAAAGAATGTTATGAAGCTGATGACATTATTGGTACAATAGCAAAAAGGTTCGATGCGTTCACTATTATTGTTAGCGGAGACAAGGACTGCTTACAACTTGTTGACGATACAACCATTGTTTATCACACAAAAAAAGGAGTAAGCGAAGTAAAGATTTATGACAAAAAAAGTTTGCTTGAAGAAGGTTTTACACCTATGCAAGTTATTGACTACAAAGGGCTAGCAGGTGACTCATCCGACAACATTCCTGGCGCCCCAGGTATTGGAGCAAAGACTGCGACTACTTTGCTTAATTCCTACCATAGTATAGAAGGAATTTATCAAAATATCGAACAGCTAAAAGGCAAAGTTAAGGAGAGTTTACTTAACAATAAAGACAAAGTTATGTTATCAAAAAGCCTTGCCACGATTAACACCAATGTAGATATTGATTGCAGTTTACCTGATATTGCTTTTCGTTATCCAATAGATGCCAAAGCTAAGGTAAAAATGCAAGAACTGCAACTAAGGAAACTAATGGAGCGGTTTGAGTTTGCTAAAAATAACGACATTGCTTTAGGCGAAGAGCAGACTTTGCAAGAACCTGTTTTTGGAACTAAAGTAGAAACAGAAAGCATTTTACTAACAAGTTATGAAAAAACTAGGGAAGAACTTGCAAAAATCCCTACTGGCAGTAAAATATTTATATCTTGGATGAAAGAAAAGATAATAATTGCCTACAAAAATTTTGAGCTAGTTATTATGCTTAGCTATGATTTGTTCGGCGAAGGCATTACAGAAAGTGAAGCAGGCGAGCTACTTAAAGCATTGCTTAGCGAAAAATACCATAAGATTATGTTTGATATTAAGCATTATATGCACTTTTTCTTATCATTTAATATATCTATAGAGCCGCCATATGACGATATTTTGCTTATGGGATACCTAGTTAATTCCAACAAAGTTGTAAAAGACGAAGAAGACCTACTTGCTGATTATGGTTTTGGCAGTACAAATAAAGGCAGCGAAATGCTTAATTTGTACAATACTTTAGTGAATAAAATGACCGAAATCGGCGTGAAAAAACTATATACAGAAATTGAACTTCCTTTGATAAGGTGTTTGTATGATATGGAAGTTGCTGGATTCAAAATCGACATTGAAGTGCTAGAAGAGTTAGACAAGTTCTTAACGGCAGAAATATCCGGTCTTTTGAAGGAAATTTATATCATAGCAGGCGAAGAGTTTAATGTTAATAGCAACAAGCAACTGGGAGTAATTCTATTTGAAAAGCTAAAACTTCCTTACATCAAAAAGAACAAAACAGGTTATGCTGTCGGCGCAGAAATTTTGGAGGAACTAGAGCATCCAATTATTGAGTTTTTGCTTAAATATCGCCAAATGGCTAAGCTAAAGTCAACATACATTGACGGAATGCGCGCCGTTATCAACAAAGGTACATTTTGTGTCCACACATCATTTAAGCAGTGCCTAACATCAACAGGTAGACTATCGTCCACCGAGCCTAATTTGCAAAATATACCCGTAAAAAGGGCAGAAGGCAGAGAAATCCGCAGAATGTTCATACCAAGCAAAGATTGCTTACTGGTAATGGCGGATTATTCTCAGATAGAATTACGCTTGCTTGCTCATTTTTCTGAAGACGAACATCTGGTTTTTGCTTACGAAAACGACATAGATATACACGCCTTAACGGCAAGCAAAATATTCAAAAAACCCATTCAAGAAGTTACTAGCGCAATGCGTTCTTCCGCAAAAGCAGTTAATTTTGGCATTATTTACGGAATAAGTGGCTTTGGACTTGCCAAGAATGCAAAGGTAAGTAATGTGGAAGGTAGAGCGTTCATAAAAGAATATTTTGCCACTTACCCAAAGGTAAAAGAATATATGGATAATAATGTAATACTTGCCAAAAAGCAGGGGTATTTAACAACTATTGCAGGAAGAATACGCTACTTTCCGGAACTTACTTCACCGCAATATTCCATAAGAGCTTTTGGTGAGAGGGCGGCGCTAAATATGCCACTTCAGGGAAGCGCAAGCGATATTATAAAAATTTCTATGCTGAAAGTGGACAAAGCCTTGAAAGAAAACAATTTGTGTGCAAGAATAATCTTACAGGTACACGATGAACTTATACTAGACACTCCAATAGAAGAAGTACCTAAAGTAAAAGAAATACTAAAACAATGTATGGAAAGCGCAATAAAACTTAAAGTTCCGCTAGTTGCTAATGTTTCGGTGGGCAAAAACTGGCTGGAAGAAGAAATATAACATATAAAGTATACTAGGAGATAATAATGAATATTGCTATCACAGGCGGCATAGGCTGCGGTAAAAGCGCGGTTCTGCAGATACTGCGTAAACTAGGGAAACACTGCATTAGCTGTGACGAAATAAATGCTAAGCTTCTTGAAGAAGATTTTTATGTAGAAATTATTAGAAAAGAGTTCCCTTCCGTTGTTAGTGATGGTGTTATCAACAAAAAAGCTCTTAGTGACATAATTTTTCGTAGCCAAAGCCAACGGAAAAAACTTAATGAAATCGCTCATCCTATTATTAAAGAGAGATTTATTAGTATGCTTTCTGACAAAGAAGATAATTTTGTAGAGATACCGATACTTACAGAAGATGATGTAAAAGGTGTGTTTGACAGAGTATGGGTAGTAAATTGTGGATATAAGAATCGTTTGGAAAGAATAATGCTTAGAGATAATATTGATAGCGATTATGCCAGTATGAAAATATTTGCTCAAAAACAAGACTATGAGTATTCTGTAGCTGTAGATACAATAACTAATAATAACAACATACATAATCTGGAAAAACATATAGAATATTTATTGGAAAAATTATAAAATATGTCACGCACAATATTGCATGCCGATGTCAATAACTTTTACGCATCAGTAGCCATCAAAAACAATCCAGAATTGCAAGGCAAAGCTGTGGTTATTTGTGGCGACCCAGAAAAAAGGCATGGCATAGTGCTAGCAAAAAGTAATTTAGCCAAAAAAGCCGGCATAAAAACAGGGGATACTGTGTTTGAAGCCAAAAAAAAGGTGGATGACCTTATTATTTTGCCACCCGATTACAAGCAATATATGTACTTTAGTAACAAAATTTATAATATCTACAAGGAATACACCCCACTTGTAGAAAGTTTTGGTTTAGATGAGTGTTGGTTAGATTTAACAGGCACAGAAAAACTATTCGGGGATGGTTTGACAGTAGCTAACATCATCAAAGAAAGAATAAAAACTGAAGTTGGCTTGACCATTTCCATTGGTGTTTCTTTTACAAAAATTTTTGCAAAGCTTGGTAGCGATATAAAAAAGCCTGATGCAATTACGGTTATTAGCAAAGAAAACTACAAAAAAGTAGCTTGGTCTTTGCCCGTTGAGAATATGCTTATGGTAGGTAGGTCGCTTGCTATCAAGTTTAATAAAATGCATATTACTACCATTGGCGAACTTGCCAACACCCCAAAAAGTATCTTAATAAATATTTTTGGAAAAGTGGGCGAAAAGCTTTATGAATGCGCCAACGGACTGGATGAAGACACTGTTGATGTATATAATGCTATCCATATTCCAGATAGCGTCAGTAACGGCTCAACTACAGAAAAAGATATTACAAATTTTCGTGACGCTAGCTCACTTATCTATTCTCTAAGCGAAATAATTGCTTATCGGTTGCGTAATTATAGATTAAACGCAGGTGGAGTTTCTTTAAGTGTGCGAAATACAAAACTTGATTATTTTACTCGCCAAAGAAAGCTACTTGTGCTTAGCAATGATGCACAAGTTATAGCGGAGCAGGCGCTTGATCTCTTAAAAGAGAATTATGATTTTGATAAAGATTTGCCCCTTAGGTCAATAACAGTGGGGACTTATGCGCTAACTAATGTTGATAGTGATTATCAACTTTCCTTTTATGATAACACCATGCAAAAAAATAAGGATATTGACAAAAAACTAGACAAGTTGCGCAACAAATACGGCTATAATATTCTAAAAAGAGCTATAGAAATGAATAGCGAATATAATTGTGATGCGCGAGAAATAGAAGATGGCTTTTTGCCATTTGATAAAACTACCAATAAAGTAGAAGAATAAATAAAGCTATGAGTAAAAACGCATAGCTTTATTTTTTTATTATTTTAGCTAATATAGCGGCTTGATTGTTTACCCACATAAACGCTTGCAATGGTATCTGGACCGCAATGAGCACCAATTACTGGGCCAATCTCATAGATCCAAATGTCCGCTTCAGGTAAAGCAGCGCGTACTTTGTCCACAATTTTGTTGCAGTCGTCTATGCAATCGGCATGCATAATAACAATGGGATATGATGTGTCCGCTCTACTAATGGTATCTTCGGCAATTACATTTATTGATTTGTTCCTGCCATTAACTTTGGATGCGCTTACAAGTTTGCCTTCATCAGTTAACCTAATAATGGGTTTAACTTGCAAAAGTGTGCCGAGAGTTGCTTGAGCGGAAGAAAGTCTACCGCCACGCTTTAGATACTTCAAGTCACTTGGAGAAACAATAACATTTATGCGAAAAACAAAATCTTGCAAAAATGCAATAATTTCGTCATTGCTTTTGCCTTCTTTGTGCATAATACCTGCATAATAACAAGCAAGTCCACCTGCTGCGCTTATAGCTTTGGTATCAAAACGGCGGTACTTTGCTTTTGGGTACTTTGCTTGCAGCTCCTTAATAGCGATATCAAGTTGTTGGAATGTGCCACTAAGTTCCGAAGAAAAACTCACATATAAGATATCTTCATCCTTTGCAAAGAATGGCTCAAAATAATCTTTGTAAGTCTCTACATTAAGTCCACTTGTTATAGCATTATTTCCTTGTCTAACTAAATCAAAAAACTCTTTAGCGTTATAATTTCTACCTAAATCATAAAAATATTCCTCATTGCAAATTGTGTAGGGCATGAGTATTACATTTTTTAAGCCAACTTCCTCAGCTTGCTTGTAATTTATTTCGCAATCGGAATCAATAAAAAGAACTGACATTTGATGCCTCCTATTTCTTAATAAGGTAATTATACAATATTTCGTAAAGTCAGGCAACGGAATTTGCTCCCAAATTTTTTTAATTACCTGTCTTGTCGGATTTTAGTTAATTTTGTAACTTATCGGGCATACAATTTACTATGAAAAATTTAGGCTATTATAACGGAACATACGGCAGAATTGAAGACATATATGTGCCACTTAGTGACAGGGCTTGCTTGTTTGGAGACGGTGTATATGACGCTACATATGCTCATAACCATATACCGTTCGCGCTAGAAAAGCATATTGATAGGTTTTTTGTAAGCGCCAAACTTGTTGATATAAATATTCCATATACAAAGCAAGAGCTAGAAAAAATAATAAGAACAATGATAAAAAAAGTTGATAGCGGAGATACTTTTGTATATTTCCAAGCAAGCAGAGCAACGCAAATAAGAGATCACATATACGAAAAGGATACAAAAGCTAATATTTGGCTTATTATTAAGCCAGCATTTATTAAGGACTTAGATAAAAAAATATGTGCAATAACCTTAGAAGATAAACGGTTTCTTTATTGCAATATAAAAACAATCAATTTGCTTCCTAGCGTACTTTACGCAAATATAGCAAACGATAACAACTGCTACGAAGCAATACTCCACAGGAATGGCATTGTTACAGAGTGCGCCCATAGCAATGTAGGCATAATAAAGGACAATGTCTTTGTTACACCGCCCCTTGACTGCCGCATTTTGGCAGGTGTTGCAAGAGCAAATATCATCGAAATGTGTCAAAAAATGGGTATAAAAGTGGAAGAAAGAACGCTATTACTAGAAGAATTGTTTTCCGCTGATGAAGTGATTATTTGTTCGGCTGGTTCATTGTGTCTTAGTGTGGAAAAAATAGATAATTTACCAGTAGGTGGCAGGGCAGAAACTTTGTTAAAGTCGCTACAAAGCAACTTGTTGGAGGAATTTTGGGAAGCAACAAAAGAACCTTTGCAGTAATAAATCTTACCGCAATTAAGAGTAATATAATTACACTAAAAAGTTTTGCACCCAATCGTAAAATGCTAGCGACAATAAAAGCGGATGCGTACGGTCACGGGGCAGTGGAAGTTGCCCAAGAAGTAGAAAACTTGGTAGATTATTTCGGTGTGGCTACCGTTAAAGAAGCGGTTATTCTTAGAAAATCGGGCATAAATAAATCTATATTATTACTTGGTTATATTGATGAGAGCGATTTTGACAATGTTATTAGTTATAATGTCATTATTAGTATATATAATCAATACATATACGAAAAATTTTCTGAATATTTAGCTAAACATAAAATATCTGCAAATGTTCATATTGCAATAGACAGCGGTATGAGTAGACTAGGATTTGCATTTGACACCCAATTTGATAATATTAAGGAAGTTTGTAACAATGAGTCTATGATTGTGCAAGGCATTTTTACTCATTTATCTTGCGCGGACAACTCAAATAAATCATATAACAAAATGCAACATAAAAATTTTTCCAACCTTATAAATAAATTAAAAAGTCAGGGAATAGACATATCGTTAGTTCATACCGACAGTACAGCAGCGATAATTCTTGGTGGCAACACCATTACTAATTTAGTGCGCGCGGGTATTGGCATTTATGGGGTTAATCCTACAAAAAGTAAAAATTTAGAACTAGATTCTGCATTAGAACTACATTCTGTTATTGCGGACATTCATTTAATTCCAAAAGGCAGGGGCGTTGGCTATGGCAAAACATTTACTGCAAAAAGTATTACTAAAGTAGCTACAATAGCTATTGGCTATGCTGACGGCTTACCTAGAGCAATGTCAAGCGGTGGTAGAGTAATAATAAATGGAGAGTTTGCACCAATTATTGGTAGAGTTTGTATGGACTATATTATGGTGGACATTTCTAATATTAGTTGTGCGCAAATATCGGATAAAGTAACAATTATCGGAAAGAATGGAGAAAAATCGATAACAGTTAACGAAGTTGCAAAAATTTGCAAAACCATCACTTACGAAATTTTTACCCAAATTACGCAAAGAACCGAAAAAATATTTGTCAAAAGTGCCATTCTAAAGTAATTTTTAAGTTATTAAAATAAAAGCGAAAAAATTTAATTTTGGGTATTGAAAGTAAAATTGCGATATGCTATGATAATATTAAAAGATGTTTTTAATTTACCAATTTCAAATAAATAAGGAGGCAAAAAAGTATGGATAATGTAACAAAGGCAAAGATAAATTTGTATGCAGTTTTGCGGAATATTCAAGATTTATGCGCTATGGACGAAGTGTCAAAAGACCTTATAAAAGACAAAAATATCTCGGTATCTTTCAATGTTCCGGATGTAGGGTGTGGAACTCTAGTTTTTAGTGATGGAACTTGTACTTTCGTACCGGATAGGGCTGCGGCAAAACTAAAGCTATGGTTTACTTCGGCAGAACACTTTAACAAACTAGTTGACGGAGAAAAGACCATTCCAATCTTTATAAATGTTTTCAAGGCGGGCTTCTTGCTAAATACATTTACCAAGCTTGCCGAGCGACTTGCTTATTATCTTAAACCCACAGAAGATTTATTAAAGGATCCCAGTTACTTCGAAATTAACACAATACTTACCGCTTACACAGCGTTATTTGCGTTGAGCCAAATAGGTAATAGTGACGAAATAGGCAAAGTTATTGCTTCCCGCATTGCTGATGGCAGTATTGCTTGTGGCGTACCTGGCGGTATACAAGTGACTATCAATATTAAAGACCACAAAATGGTATCGACTATTGGGCAAGCGACAGATCCGCATGCAATTATGGAGTTTGCTGATTTGCAATTTGCACATGATTTGCTTAATGGCAAGTCTTCTAGTTATAACGGTCTTGGACAGGGTAAATTTTTAATAAAAGGCAGAGTAGATATGTTAGACCAAATGTCCAAATTATTGGTTATGGTCGGACAGTATTTATAGAATAGGAGGTTTAATATGACAAAAATAAACAGCTATACAAAAAGTAACGAACTATTTAGAAGAGCTTTGAATGTTGTTCCTGGCGGTGTTTATGGACATCTAGGACCAGCAGAAGGCTGTGCCATACCAACTTCCGCTTATCCTTTGTTCTCATCCAGAGCGCAAGGTACATATTTTTGGGATGTGGACGGCAATCGTTTTATTGACTATATGTGCGCTTATGGTCCTAATATTTTGGGATATAATGACCCAGATGTTGATGCAGCAGCTATAGAGCAAATGAAAATTGGCAACTGCGTAAGTTTGGCAAGTGAAAGATTGATAGAGCTTGCAGAGCTTATGGTTGACACTGTGGTAATGGCTGACTGGGCATTCTTTGCCAAAAACGGCGGTGATGTCACACAGTTTGCTACAATGGTAGCCAAGGCAAAAACTAACAGAAAAAAGATGGTACTTATTAAAGGTTTCTATCATGGTGTGGCTCCTTGGTGTCAAAAACTAGGATATCCGGGCATAGTAAAGGAAGATGTCATCAATACATTCTATATAGAGTGGAACAACCCTGAGCAGTTCGAGCAACTAGTTAAAGACCACCCGGGCGAGATTGCTTGTTTGATTGCAACGCCTTATTATCACCCCACATTTACTGATAATATTTTACCGGCGGAAGGATATTGGAAAAAAATGCGTAAGATTTGTGACGAAAATGGCATTGTGCTTATTTTTGACGATGTTCGTTGCGGATTTAGGCTTGATATAGCAGGTAGCGACCACCATTTCGGCATAAAAGCAGATTTAGAGTGTTTCTGCAAAGCTATAGCTAACGGACATAATGTTTCCGCACTTTGTGGCACAAAAGAAATGAGAGGGGCAGCTGAAGATGTTATGTATACAGGCAGTTATTGGCTATCAAGCGTTCCTTTTGCAGCAGCTATTGCATCAATCAAAAAAATGAAAGCAAACAACACGGTAAAGAGCATTCGTGAAAAGGGAATTATGCTGCAAAATGGTCTTGTTGATGTGGCAAAATCTAACGGTTTTGACCTAAAAATTAGCGGAGAACCAGCTATGTGGTATATGAGACTAACTAACGATTATCCTTCCACAATTTTGCACCAAGAATGGGTAGCAGAGTGCGTTAGAAGGGGCGTTTACTTTACTAGTCACCACAATTTGTTCATCAACGATGCGCTCACAGAAGACGACATCAAGTTTACTTGGGATGTCGCTGACGAAGCATACAAAGCAGTTAGGGCCAATCACCCAGAATTCAAATAATATTAGGAGGACATTTTCACTATGGGATTAGAAAAAAAAGAATGGCTGCGTCTGGAAGACAAAGCTAATGATTTACGAACACTCTGCCTTGATACAACATATTGGGCAGGAAGTGGACACATCGGCGGAAGCTTTAGCTCAGCAGATATTTTGACAGTTCTTTATTACAAATATATGAACTTCGACCCAAAGAATCCGACTGACCCCGACAGAGACCGTTGTGTGGTAAGTAAGGGACATATAGGAATAATGTTAGCTTCTATGTTTGCAGACTTAGGGCTTATACAAAAAGAAGAGTTAAAGACATTTAATTTAACGGGTAGCAAACTAGGTATGCACCTAGACAGCAACAAGGTAAAGGGACTAGATTCGTCAACCGGTAGCTTAGGCCACGGCTCAAGTATAGCTCTTGGTATGGGACTGGCGGCTCGTCTTCGCAAGCAATCCTACAAAACATTCCTTATACTAGGTGATGGCGAATGTAACGAAGGCAGCGTATGGGAAGCAGCTATGGCGACAGCGCATTTCAAGGCAAACAATGTAATCACTATTGTAGACCGTAACCACAAAATGATAGACGGCGACACTGAAGAAGTTATGGCGCTAGAACCACTTGCAGACAAGTGGACTGCGTTCGGCTTTGATGTAAAAGTTATTAACGGACATCGTTTTGATGAACTATGTGCAGCAGTTGAGTATGCAATGGCTGTTACCGGGAATGCAAAGCCCGTTTGTATCATTGCTGACACTGTCAAAGGTCAAGGCGTAAGCTATATGGCAGGCAATTATAAGTGGCACTATGGCGCAATGGACGATGACAAGTACGCTACAGCAAAGAAAGATTTGGCAGAATATCACGCAAATAGAAGAGCGGTAGCAGAGAAGGAGGGCAAATAACATGGCAGGATTAGCTTTTACTGCAGTAGAAAGTACCAAACTTGCTACTGCCGAAATTTACGGAAAGACATTGACAGAATTAGGCGCAGAAAACCCTAACATTGTTGCACTTACAGCGGACCTAAAAGGCTCCACAAAAATTGGCGATTTTGGCGACAAGTTCCCAGACAGACTAATAAATGTCGGCATTGCCGAGCAAAATATGTACGGAGTGGCGGCTGGACTTGCAAAATGCGGATTTATTCCCTTTGCTAGTAGCTTTTCTGTGTTTGCATCCTTACGCTCACTAGACCAAATACACACAGACATTTGCTATCAAAATGTAAATGTAAAAATAATTGGCACACACGGTGGCACATCCTTTGGTCAAGCAGGCTCCACTCACCACGCTATAGAAGATTTTGCTGTTGTTAGGGGATTGGTTAATATGACGCTAATTTGCCCAGCTGACGGTATAGAAACTGGACTAGCAGTTAGAGCAGCCGCCGCAACGCCCGGCCCATTTTATATTCGTATCAATCGTGGCTTTGACCAAACAGTGTATAATACTGATGATTATGGTTTTACCGTAGGCAAAGCAGTAGAGATGGTTGAAGGCAGTGATGTAACTATTATTGCTTGTGGCTCTTGTGTTTATCAAGCAGTTCAAGCCGCAAAAATATTGGAGTTTGACCACAAAATATCAGCTAGAGTATTAAATATGCACACAATTAAGCCTATTGACAGAGATGCTATTATTAAGGCAGTTAAGGATACAAGGCGTATTGTTACAGCAGAAGACCATACCGTTATTGGCGGACTTGGTAGCGCAGTTGGTGAAGTTGTAGTGGAAAGCGGTATGGCTTGCGCATTCAAAAAGCTAGGACTTCAAGACCATTTCTCAGCGATTGGACTACACGAAGACCTAATGGCTATGTACGAAATTGATGCCGCTGGCATTGTAAAAAATGTTGTTGAGCTAATCAGCGCAGAATACGAAAAAGACACAGTATCAGGCAAAAAAGTCGGCGTTAAGGCAGAAGGCGCAGCAGCATCTACAGGCAGAATAATACCTTCGGGCGAGAACTGGACTGATGAGGTGTAAAAATGGCAGATAAAAAATTGATGACAAAGGATGATAAATATGCTCTCCGTATATTTTTCTTCTCTGCGTTACCGTTAGTCAAAGTAATTGCCGAAACGGACCCCAAGTTTACTAAAAAATTTGAAGGTAAAAGCTTTGTTTTCCAAATAAGCGTTTTGTCAGAAGAATTTTTGAAAACGGGGAAGTTGTCGACACATTATGTTGTGGACAATGGTAAATGGACGGTTGTTGTGGGCGAAAGTCACGCAAAACCCGACATTGAGCTAGAATTTGATACGGTAGATAAGTTTATTCTGTTCTTCACAGGTAAGGGCATGCCACTACCCAAGATGAAGGGCGTATTAAAGAATTTTGGCAAGTTTGTAGCAATACTGCTTACACTTCTGCGTATGGCAGGACTGTTGCAAGCGAAAGATGCTCCCACCAATGAGTTTGACCAAGTATTATTAGTAAAATTGTATTTTTATCTACTAAGTAGCGGTATTAGCCAACTTAACAAAGTTGACAACCCTGAAGTAAAAGTATTCACTGCTTCCAGTCCAGACAGAGCATATGCTTACGCTGTAGACGGATACCCTGAGCTACAAGCATGGCTAAGAATAAGTAAAGGTCAGTCAATGTCAGGCAGGGGAGAATACCCTAGATGTAAGCCATTCCTAACAATGCGCTTTGACACTCCTATGCATGCGCTAGATATCCTTATGTCCAAAGGTGACATGATACAGTATATTCAGAAAGGATTCCTAACAATAGAAGGAGCTCCTGAGTTTGGTGGCGCGCTAGGTAACCTTATGATGGTTGTTGGTTACTACGCTCAAGGACAATATTTAGATAACAAATAGATTTTTGCACAAATTAGACAAGAATGGAAAGCAATTTCCATTCTTGTTTGCTGTTTATGAGGTGGATATGAAAAAAATTGTAGTACTTGACGGAAGCGCAGTAGTTCAAGACGATTTGAACTTCGATTTACTAAAGTCTTTAGGAAGTTGTGACTACTATGACCACACACCTAAAGATTTGGTTGCACAAAGGATTGGCAATGCTGAGATTGTGCTTACCAATAAGGTAATTATTGATAAGGATATTATCGACAGTTGTCCCAGTATAAAATTTATATCAGTCCTTGCCACTGGTTATAATGTGGTTGATTGCGCTTATGCAAGAGAAAAAGGCATAGTTGTAAGCAATGTGCCTGCTTATAGCACAGATAGCGTAGCGCAACACACTTTTGCACTAATCTTAGAGTTATGCTCCCATGTGGGACAACATGACAGCGCAGTAAAACAAGGTCAGTGGAGTAAGTCAAAGGATTTCTGCTTTTGTCTAACTAGCATAATTGAGTTAAAAAACAAAACTATCGGTATCATAGGCTACGGAAGTATAGGAAAGGCAGTGCAAAAAATTGCGGAAGCATTTGGTATGAAAGTGCTTTTTAATACCCGAAGCATGGTAAGTGGCAGTGTCACTTTGGAGAAGTTACTTATTGAGTCAGACTTTATTACCTTGCATTGTCCGTTAACAGATGCAAATAAGGGTATGATAAACAGTAAGTCAATTAGCTTGATGAAGCCTACCGCCTTCGTGATAAACACGGCGCGTGGTGGACTTATTGAAGAGAAAGATTTAGCCGATGCGTTAAACAGTGACAAGATAGCTGGATTTGGCGCCGATGTGCTTTCGGTAGAACCGCCAAAGGAGAGCAACCCACTATTGCATGCAAAAAACACAATAATTACTCCCCATATTGCTTGGGCGAGTCGTGACGCAAGAAGTAGGTTGGTTAGTATTACTAGAGAAAATATCAAGAATTACCTAGACGGTACCCCAATCAATGTGGTAAACTAAACACATGACACTAAAAGATAAAGTTTTTGCAAAACTAAATGAGAATATTGGAGAATATATATCTGGTGAATTACTATCCGATTTGTTTGGTGTGTCAAGAAATGCAATTTGGAAGGCAATTAACACTATCAAAAAACAAGGACACGATATAGAAAGCGTACCGAGCAAAGGCTATATGCTTACAGAATATTCCAAGGTCCCCACGGTATTTAACATAAAAAAAGTGCTAAACAATGCAGAAAAATATGATTTAGAGCTGCTTGACAGCGTAACATCAACTAATGATGTTTTGAAGGATTATGCAAAAAAGGGCGCCAAAGAAGGCAAAATTGTTATAGCAATAGAACAAACAGAAGGTAAGGGACGGCAAAATAGGAAGTTCTTTTCTCCAAAAGGCGAAGGTATTTATTTAAGTATACTACTTAGACCAGTGGTAGCAATTGCGAGCGCATCACTTATTACTGTGCTTGCCTCTTGCGCTGTTACAGAAGTGCTGGAGCAATTATTCGGCGTGCATATAACAATTAAGTGGGTAAATGACCTGCTTATTGACGGTAAAAAGTTTTGCGGAATACTAACGGAAGGTTCAATAAACATTGAAGATGGTATTTTTGAACATATTATACTAGGTATTGGTATCAATCTAACCACTCCGCCAGGCGGTTATCCACAAGACATTAAAGACAAAGCTACATCACTTTTTGGCAGTGAGTCTTGCACTGGTGCAGAAAAAAGCGAAATAATTGCCAAAACAATTGAAAAGGTATTCTTTTACTACAATAACATTGCAGATAAAGCATATATGAACACTTACCAAAACAAGCAATTCTTAATGGGTAAGGACATAGAAATTTATCACAAAGACACCAAAACTGACAGCGGAATAGTTATTGGTGTAGACGACGACGGCAGATTGATTGTCGATAACGGCAAAATCATCCACATATCTTCGGGTGAAGCCAGAGTAAAAGCAAAAGCAAAAAAGTAGCATAAAAGCTACTTTTTTTGGTGCGGTCGGTGGGACTTGAACCCACACGGTCGCCCATACGCACCTCAAGCGCACGCGTCTGCCATTCCGCCACGACCGCAAATATATTTAGTTGGTACGAGGAAAGGGACTTGAACCCTCACTGCTAGGCAATATGAACCTGAATCATACGCGTCTGCCAATTCCGCCATCCTCGCAAGCAACATTATGATATACCAACTTTGCCTTAAAGTCAATATATTTGCAACAAAAACAAAGCTTACTATTGATTTATTTTTTACTTTCGTACTATAATAATAGAGATATAAATACTAATGTGATTAAGGAGATTATCAATTGAAACAAGTTAGAAAAGCTGTTATACCAGCAGCAGGTTTTGGCACTAGATTTTTACCTGCTACAAAAGCTATGCCCAAAGAAATGTTGCCCATTGTAGATGTACCCAGTATTCAGTACATTGTAGAGGAGTGCGTACTTAGCGGTATTACCGATGTTTGCATAATACTTGGGCGGAACAAAAATAATATTGCTGACCATTTTGACAGAAATATAGAAGTAGAGTACGCTTTGGCAAAAAGCGGAAAAACTCAAGAAATAGAAAAAATGAATGCACTTCTCGATAAGGTCAATATATGCTATATCCGTCAAAAAGAAATGTTAGGAACGGGTATGGCAATTAAACTTGCCCAAAATTTCGTTGGAGATGAGCCTTTTGCTGTGCTGTTTGGCGATGATGTAATGTATAATCCCACTTCGCCCGTAACTAAACAACTAATTGATGCCTACAACACAACAGGAGCTACTATTGTTGGTGTGCAAGTGCAGCCAAAAGAAGAATGCCCTAAGTACGGTGTTGTAGTACCTGGGAGCGTAAAAGGTAAGTACACAGAGCTACTTGGATTTAAGGAAAAGCCAAACATAAACGAACTACCTTCTCAATTAACAAGCCTAGGCAGGTTCGTACTAACAAGCGATATTTTCCACTATATAGACCAAACACCGCCAGCAAAGAGCGGAGAGATTTATTTGCCTACAGCAATAGAACTTATGGCACAAGAACTTAATGTTTACGCTTATGATTTTGACGGTAAGCGTTATGACATTGGCGACAAGCTCGGTTATGTCAAAGCCAATATAGAATATGCGCTAAGAAACGAAGAATTAAGGGACGGATTAAAAAATTACCTATCGGAAATAATACATACCATTTAATTTGAATATAATAGTAGTAGTATGTTTGCTTTAGGGGGAGAATGAAAGGGTACACTGTCAAATGTAAAAAAGTGTTAGATTTGGCAAAGAATTATGCAATTCAATCGGAAAGCGCAATAGAATCATATCATATTTTGGCAGCTCTTACTAGCGTAGAAAATTGCTATGCTGCCGAAATACTTTCTCGGCTAGGCTTTAGCGCTGAAGTTGCACATAGTTATTTGCTTAAAACACTCAAAGTCGCAGAAACAGCTAATCTTAGTGATGTATCAATAAACATTCTTGATTATGCGGACAAAATTTGCACAAAACTTGGTTACAACGAAGTTGACACACAACATATACTGCTTTCTATATGTTTTTTCCGCAATACTCTAGCTGCAAAAATACTATTGCGGTACGATATTGATTATGCGAAGATTCTTTCCATTGTTAACGCTATGAGCTACAACAAGATAGGACAAGAAGGTAGCGTTGAAGTAACGGAGAAACCAAATATTGAACAAAAGAATGTTGTTTTGCCCGATATTTTACTAGAAAATGGCGAAGACTTGACAGCTAAAGTAGCAAGCAATATGTTCTCAGAAATAATCGGAAGAGAAAAGGAAATATCAAGAATTATTCAAATACTTTCCCGTAGAAAAAAGAACAATCCTATGATAGTTGGCGAATCGGGGGTGGGTAAAACTGCACTAGTTGAAGGCTTGGCTCAAAGAATTGTTACTAATAATGTGCCCGAGTTTTTGCAGAACAAAACTATATTTTCGCTAAACCTTAATAACATTTTGTCCGGTACAAGATACCGTGGCGATATGGAAGAAAAGCTAAAGAACTTGTTTTCTGCGCTAGAAGATAAGGATATCATACTTTTTATTGACGAAATACACTCAATATCCAGCGCAGGGGGGAGTGATAGCGGCTTTAATGTTGTTAATATTATTAAGCCATATTTGCTTGCAGAAAAGTTCCCCACAATAGGAGCTACCACCATAGGCGAGTATCGCAAGTTCATAGAAAGTGACCCCGCACTAGAAAGAAGATTTATGACGATTGATGTTAAGGAAGCAAGTGTGGAAGAAACTATAAAGATTTTGCGCGGAGTTAAGGGCAGTTTGGAAAAGCATCATAATATAACGATAAACGAAGACGCTTTGGTTGCCGCGGCTACACTTTCTGACAGATATATCGCGGATAGATTTTTGCCAGACAAGGCTATTGATGTGCTGGACGAAGCTTGCAGCAAAAAAGTTACTATGCGCAAAAATGCAAAGTTGAAACTTACTAAAAAGGATATTCTTGCTATAATAGAAGAAATGACGGATATTCCCGTTACCGAACTTAATAAAGAACAAACTGTGCGCCTAATAAACATGGAAGACGAGCTTAATAAACGGATTATTGGACAAAGTGAAGCAATATCAGTAATTAGTAAAACAATAAAGCGGGCGAGAGCGGGACTGAAAGAGTCTAAGCGTCCAATAGGTTCCTTTATATTTTTAGGTAGTAGCGGAGTGGGAAAAACGGAAACAGCTAAGGCTCTTGCAGATTTTTTGTTTGGCAATGAAAATGCGCTAATTAGATTCGATATGAGCGAATATATGGAAAAGTCATCGGTTGCAAGGCTCATTGGCGCATCACCTGGTTATGTTGGCTATGAAGAAGGTGGACTGCTTACCGAACAAGTTAGGCGCAGACCTTATAGCGTGATACTGCTTGACGAACTAGAAAAAGCCAATCAAGAAATTTATAATGTGCTACTGCAGGTACTTGATGACGGCAGAATAACGGATAGTAAAGGTAGAGTTGTCAGCTTTAAGAACACTATTATTATTATGACTGGTAATGTAGGGGCGGAGCTTCTTAACAAGTCAGAATCCATAGGCTTTGCTAAAGCGGAAGACAATCGCGGAGAAAATAACAGGAAAGATATTATTCTAAATGAGCTAAAGAAAACTTTAAGACCGGAGTTCTTAAATAGAATTGATAGCATTGTAGTATTTAATGAACTTAGCAAGGAAAATTTAATCCAAGTAGCGAATATATTAGTAGGAAGATTAAAAGAGGTACTAATTGCAGAAAAAAATATTAAGTTAATTATTGATGACGAGGTTATAAGATATATAGCCGAATCATCTTTTGTTGTATTGTATGGTGCGCGACCACTGCAAAGAAGTATAGAAACACTTATAGAAGACAGACTTAGCGAAAAAATATTATTAGAAGGATTAAAGAATACAACTGTAAAGATAAAATTAATCAATAACAATATAGAATTTATTAATTAAGGAGGTTCATATGCGTATCGAAATCACAACCAAGAACTACCGTTTAGAGGACACTTTAAGGGAACTTATTATCAAAAAATTGAATAAATTTGACAAGTATTTTACTAACGAAGCCAAAGCCAAGGTAAAATTATCAACAATTGGTGGTGACCAGTACATTATGGAGATAAACATTGACTCCGATAATATAAATTTTGTCCGTTCTGTAATAACCGGGGACAAAATGAACGAAAATCTTGACAAATTGCTACCTAAGTTGGAAAGACAAATAGTTAAATACCGTGACAAAAACGGCGCAAAATTCAAGAAAGGGGAAAGTTCGGTCATTTATAACGAAAACTCAGACATTGAGACAAAACAAAACAATGATGTTGTCAGAGTAAAGAAGTTCGAAGTGTCTGTAACAACGGTGGATAATGCCATTGACCAAATGGAATTACTTAACCACTCATTCTATGTGTTCGTAAATGGTGATAACCAAAGAATTAGCGTACTTTACAAAAGAAAAGACGGAGATTATGGACTAATAGAGCCAGAATATTAAAATATGGAAATAGGAATATCAACGGCTTCGTTTTTTTCACGAGAAACAACGGAATCAGCCTTTGGGCTAATAAACAAACTAAATATACCTGTGTGCGAAATATTTCTTAGCACCTTTTATGAATACCAAGACTCTTTTATTGATGAGCTTTTGGCACTAAAGGGTGGCACGCAGGTTTATTCTATACATACACTTAATCAGCAGTTTGAACCCGAACTTTTTAACCCAGTGGAACGGACAAGAAAGGACTGTGAAGCTATTTTTCAACAAGTGGCGAAATGTGGTGGTAGGCTAGGCGCTAAGTATTACACCTTTCACGGGCCGGCCAAGTTCAAGAAACTTCCTTATGTACATAACTATCCCAAAATTGGCAAGAGAGTTAACGAGCTTTGCGATATGGTGTACAGCCACAGCAATAACACGACCAAACTTTGCTATGAAAATGTGCATTGGACTTTTTTTAACACACCCGAATATTACCGCGAACTAAAGAACTACGCAAATATTGATACCTGCCTTGACATTAAGCAAGCAATGCTTAGTGATATTGACATTTATGAGTATATTAGCGTTATGGGCGACAGCCTAAAAAATGTCCATTTGTGCGATTTTGATGACAACAGAAAGTTGGCTATACCGGGTAATGGTACATTTGATTTTGTCAAACTGTTTGCAACCCTTATAGAAATGGGTTATACTGGACCTGCGCTTATGGAAGTTTATTCAAATGATTATAGTAACTATGACGAAATTATTAAAAGTTACGATTTTTTACAAGAATGTTTATACAAAGCAAAAAATTACGGAGGTTAGTTTATGGCAAAAATGCAAGCAATTACATTTGATTACAACAATATGATGGTGGACCATGTCGGAGATATTGTCGGTATATCTGACAAAGATATATCCGCAAGCAAGGCTCTTTGTTCTAAGGCTTTTTTGGAAGTTAAAGAAAATCGTGGTAAAGGAATGATGGGTTGGACAGAACTTAGCTACAACCAAGACGAAATTGTTAATGATATTATCATAACAGCTAAGGACATAAAGAAGAAGTTTGATTCTTTTGTTGTGCTTGGTATCGGTGGCAGTGCACTAGGTCCAATGGCGGTGTTTCAAGCTCTTTGCCATTTGCACCACAACGAACTACCTAAGTCCAAGAGAAAGGCCCCTAAGTTCTATGTGGAAGACAATGTCGACCCAGAAAGAATGGTAGCGCTACTTGACATTATTGACATAAAAAAGACCTGCTTTAATGTTATTACAAAGAGCGGTTCTACTAGCGAAACAATGAGCCAATACCTAATCATTATGGATTTGCTTAAGAAAGAACTTGGCGATAAAGCAGGGGAACATATTATTGCTACCACTAGCGAAACTAGCGGAAACTTAATCAAAATTGCAAAAAAAGAGAACTTAAAGACATTTTATATACCAGATGGTGTAGGCGGAAGATTTAGTGAACTTTCTCCCGTAGGACTGCTTCCAGCGGCTGTGCTTGGCATAAATATTAAGATGCTACTAAAGGGCGCAGCGTTTATGGATAAACTGTGCAGCAAAGCTGACGCAAAGAAAAATCCCGCTTTAATGGCAGCGTTACTTCAATATCTAGCTATGCAAAAGGGCAACAATATTTCTGTTATGATGCCCTATGCCGACAGCCTAAAACTTATGGCAGATTGGTATGCCCAGCTTTGGGGCGAGAGTTTAGGCAAGGCGGTAGATAATGACGGCAATAAGGTATATGTGGGACAAACCCCGGTAAAAGCTCTCGGTGTTACCGACCAGCACAGCCAAGTTCAGTTATATACCGAAGGACCTTTTGACAAGGTTGTTACCTTTATTGGTGTGGAAAACTATCGCAAAGTGGTCACAATTAGTGACGGTTGCCAAGATATCCCGTCAGTAAACTTCCTTTGTGGACACACTATGAACGAACTAATAACAGCAGAAATGAACGCTACAGAGTACGCGCTTACCACTTCACAAAGGTTAAACAACAAAATTATGTTACCAGAAGTTAACGCACATACACTCGGGCAACTTATGATGTTCTTTATGATGCAAACAGCCTATGCTGGCGCAATGCTTAATATAGATACATACAACCAACCTGGCGTAGAGAATGGCAAAAACGCAACTTATGCATTACTTGGCAGAGCAGGCTATGAAAAAGTAGCAAAGGAACTTAATAGCAGTAAGGCAAAAGAAGCTAAGTACATTATCTAAAATATGAAAGTCGCAGTTATCCTTAATGGTGAGCCTTTTGTAAGGAAAATAGCAGAAGACATTATTATATGCGCGGACGGCGGATATAATATACTACCTAAAGGCACTGTAGTAGATTATTTGGTAGGGGATATGGATAGTATTGCCACAACTATTGACGGGGTAAAAACTACTATATTTCCTACAAAAAAGAACCAAACAGACGGCGAACTTGCCATAATAAAGGCTTCAGAAATGAAGGCAAATTTTGTTG
>CAYJBW010000014.1:0-26091 GCA_964368255.1 uncultured Christensenella sp. | reverse complement strand
CAACTAAAGCTAAGCAAGATGTCACTAAAACTGCGACAGCCAGTACAATAATTATTGCTTTTTTCATTTCTTATTTCTCCTTGATTTTTTAATGCTTAAATAATTTATGTTGCTATATTATCACTTCAAAAATGTATTTGCAAGCATTTTTGCATATATTTTTTAGATTTATACATAAATATTTATTTTTATGCAATTAAAATGAATTTATACTGTATATTATGCATAAAACAGTAACAATATACCGTGATAAATAAAAAAATTTCCGACAGTCTTGTCCCTAATAAAAAAACCGCCCTGTAATAGGACGGATATTTTTTGGAGCGAAAGACGAGATTCGAACTCGCAACAACCACCTTGGGAAGGTGGCGCTCTACCGTTGAACTACTTTCGCGTATGAAAATATTTTATCACAGCAAGTAGCGCATTGCAAGTATTTTTTTGGCTAAACCTTTGCCCCGTTCGCCTTAATGTTAATTTACTCCCAAGCAGCGTACAATGTAATATTTCGCACTATCGCCAGGGGAAATGTGTATCTTTGCCCAGTGCCTTCTTTATTGTCGTACCAACCTAAGAAAGCATAGTCACCTTTGCTAGTAACTGGCTCAGTAATGATATAGCCTGCTTCTACATTTCCTACAAATGTTCCACCGTTGCTGTCAAAAGTAACTCTATAGTTTGCTATTGCTTCACCATTTTTTAGTTTGTCATCATACTCTTTCCAAAGTTCTTCATATAGTCCGCGCATATTGGCTGGCACAAATATATCTAAGTCATCTAGCTTGATTAGCTCGGTTTCTGAAATAGCTGGTGGCTTGCGAGAACTTAGTGTAAGTTTAGTAAGGTTTTTGCATCCAACTAAGGCGCCGTCATTGATTGTGCGCAACTGAGAATTTGGTTGAAAAAATATTTCTGTTATAGAGCAGTCACCGGTAAAGGCATAGCTTGATATGGTGTTTACACTGCTATTTATAGAAATGCTTTTGACTGTGCTAATATTATCGAATGCTAAACTCTCAATATTTTCCACAGAATTAGGAAAGGTGTAATCATAGTCCCCCTTTTTAACTTCAAATATTGATGGGAACTTTATTAAGTTTTTGCCTGCGATGTCGAACAAAACGCCGTCTATGCTAGAAAAGTTTAGATTGTCTTCTGCTACAGTAATCTTTCTAAGATATTTGCAGTTTTGGAAGGCAGATACTTTACTTACCTTAGAGCCTATGCTAATAGTATTGACAACGGAAGAAAGGAAAGCATTTTCTGCCATTTCTACAACGGTATCTGGCACCTTAAAATCCTTATTTTCTGACCTTGCCGGAAAAATAATAAGTTTTGTCTTATCCTTATTATATAGCACATCTTCTTCTATGCTAAAATTTTCGTTTTCTTGGGGCGCTATAATAGCTCGCAAATTTATTAGGTCATAAAGTCCGTTGTCTAAACTTGACACCACTTTGTTAAGTGTAACATTTTGCAAATAAAAGTTATTTCTTATAGCATACGGCGCAATAGTTGTCGTTTCTTCGGGCAATATATAGCTAGAACCCATTCGCCCAGCAGGATAGCAAAATAGCGTTGTTCTTTCCTTATTATATAGTATGCCGTCAAGGGAAGAGTACACTTCGTTGTTTCCATTAACATCAATTGATACAAGTCGCCTACTTTGATATAACTTTTCTTGTATCTCGTTTACATTCTTAGAAATGTAAATAGTGGTCGTATTATAAAGGTTCTTAATGAAACCTTGACACAGACGAATAACGGGCAAGCTGTTGTGATTTTCTGGTATATAGATAACAAAGGACGCCCCATTGTACCCCGTAACTTCATATGCGCCGTCAATAAGATTGTACACAAGCTCTAAGTTGCCGATGTTGTTATCAATATATTTGGCATAAAGCATAATATTATCGTTCATTACATAGGGGAAATACACTCTTTCGCCGGAAAGGTCTTTTTCTTTGTACCACCCTTCAAAGGTGTACCCGTCTTTTTTAGGAGTGGGCATTGTAAGCATTTCTGTCCCTTCATATTCCGGAAAAATTGTACCGCCGTTGCTTTCAAAGGTAACAGTGTATTTATAGCTATCTGTTCTTTCGGAACAACCAAAAAGAGTTATTGTCATCAATAACACAATAAAAAGAAGTAATATCCTTTTATTTGTAGTTGTCATTAGATATACAACTCCTTTAGGTCATATTTTTTTAGCCCTAACGCTATATCGTCCACTTCTATACCCATAGTTTTTGCCACCTCGAATATCTCTACATTTATGTTTAACCTTTTTATGTAATTAAATACTAGCAAAGCTATGGCAAAATTAAAGTCTTGTACTTCAAGTTCTGGAACTATTTTATCCAGTTTTTTGGCAATTGAACCAAGTAGCGAACATTTTATTGGCAAATAGTGGTCTAAAAATGCCAAATTCTTTAGTAGTGTTTTGTAAGCAAGCCCCCACCATTGATTTACTCTATGGTGTAATTTTGCCATATCAAATGCAACAATAGCAGTGTCTGTTATTACGCTTACTCTTCCTTCGTACCCACTATCAACTATTAGTGTCATAACTTTCTTTTTTATGCTCTCTGTAATATTCGGGTTTTTTAATATCTTCAGGCAGGTATCAAGGGCAACAGGTCGACTGTTTAGCTTTTTGAAACTTACAATATCAAGCATATATTTGTCGTTACTTAGCATGACCAGTTCTAAAAATCTCTGTGCAAAATCTTGGTCAAAGTCTTCTTTGTGGCTGTTTTCTCGCAGTTCAGTGGCAATTTGCTTGCTAAAGTTATATGGCAAAATGCCGTAAGGAACTAAGTTTGACAGCTCTTTGCTTGCAAAAAACCTTTCTAACAATTTTATAGGCGGATTGGTTACTTTGTACGCTTGTTTGAATGTATCCCAGTATTTGTCTGCTTCTTCCTTCTTGTCACGCAACAGATTTATTACCGTCATATAGTACAAACAGCTCTCTTCAATAGGATTATTTTTTAGCGCTTCTTCAAAGAAACTTTTTGATATTTCTATCTCATTGCTACTAAAAAATGTTTCTCCTAGCATTACCAAACTAACCACGCTATCGGCTTCTGACAAAAAGTAATCCACGCTGTCTACCATTATATCGTGAGTTAGCCTGCCACCTTCTAGCATAAGTTTTATCATTGCATAGTATGATTGACTGTGCGCAAGCACTTCAAGCAAGGGGATTATGTAGTTATCAAGGCGGAACTTCTCGTCATTACAAACCGCTGTTTTTAGACACTCAACAATGCCGATAGCTATCTCGCTATTAAGTACCACTCCTGACATTGCTTCAATCGCTTCGTCGTACCGCCTTTGAGCAAACAATGTCTTAATATTGTTATAATTATTCATCTGCTCCAGTGACATTTGGCGCAACTGTTCATTCTCTACATAGCTTTCGTTATATGTCAAAAACTCCGTAAAATCCATTCGGTAATAGTCCGTTGTGCCTTGGTTCTCTACATTCTTAACAAGTACCGACTTAAAGCTTTTGTTATTTTCCGTCTCGCGGAAAACTTTAGAATAAAATTCCAGTACCTTATGTATATCCCTTTTTTTGTATGCAAGTGACATAGCTTCGTTAATATTTTGTAAACTTAGCAAATAATTGCCCTTGCTAAAAGCGGACTGGGCGAATTTCAAACAGCTATTTACACTTAATTCCAGTTCTAAGATTTGTCCCATAGCTTGCTGAGTTCCTCCTTGTTATAGGTATATTTTGTATTACAAAACGGACAAACCATTTCCACCATGCCCACTTCTTTCATAATGTCGTCACATTCTTTTTTGCCTAACGCTTTAAGCGTTTTTTCGGTGCGCTCCTTGCTACAAGAACAGCGCAAAACTACTTCCTGTGTTTCAAACACTTCACTATTTAGATGTGAAAAATAAAAGTCAAAAATCTCTTCCGCACTTTTTTGTAGTAACACATCGCTAACATTTACAAAGTTAGTCATAATGTCTTCTAGCATAAAAAGCATCGGCTCTTCTATGCCAGGCAGCGCTTCCACAATTACTCCGCCACCAGCTATACAACCCGTTGAATCTACTTTTACACCCAAAGCAACAGAACTTTTTATTCCCTCACTTTTGTAAAGATAGTGTGCAAAATCTTCGGCTATCTCTCCGCTAATTAGTTCACTGCGCCCCACATAGGGTTCTTTTAGCCCCAAATCTTTAATAACGGTCATAAATCCGTCACGCCCCACTGCCCCCCCTACATCAAGGTGACCGTCACTTTTAAGTGGTAAGTCCAACTTAGGGTTAGTAATGTACCCCCTAATAACATTACCGCTACTACCTGCTATTACTATACTTCCGCTTTCTCCGCCACCGTTAATTGTTATGCTAAAAGTAGCGTTATCAACCTTTAGGTTGTTGCTTATGTATGCTCCGCAAGCAAGTGACCTGCCAAGTATTGCTGTTGAAAGCGGTGTAAGGTCGTGCATAGAAATTTCTTTATTTATCATATCTTTTATATCAATAATTGCTACCCTTGCCTTACCGTCAAAAATTATTCCTTTTACTATTTTATCCATTTTTCTGTTTGTACTTCTCCACTTCTTCTATAATATTTGTTACTTCTTGCGCATAAAAAGCTATTTTTTTGTTGACAAAATCACTCTCTACGCCGTATCCGTATTTTACTAAGGCAACACTAACTTCTGCCTTTTCTGCTCCTTCAACATCAAAAATTGTGTCCCCAATGAGCAAACTTTCTGACTTATTCAGGCTGTTTTCTTTGATAAGGTCCTTTATAACATCACTTTTTTCAATTCTTCCAATGCTTGCAAAGCTACCATATATGCCCACAAAATACTCATCTAGCTTAAAAAGCTCCAGTATCTTTTTTGCAAGTGGTTCATTTTTTGTGGTAGCGACAAATAACTTGTAGTTTTTACTTAAACTTGACAACACATCTGCTATGCCGTCATAAGGATGATTCATTGAAACTAAATCTACTTCTTTATAAATCTCTCTGAAGCGGTCACAATACTTCCTAACTTCGTCATTTTTTACATACCGTCTAAGCATTTCTTCTACCGGTGGGCCGATAAACTTTTCTAACTCTTTTTCATTAGGTGGTATAATGCCTAGTTCTGCAAATAACCTTTTGTACACCCAAAAAATGCACTGCTTGCTGTCAATAATTGTTCCGTCTAAATCTAATAAAATATTCTTTAACATTATAATAAGTCTTTCACCTGCTTTTCTATTTTTTCTTTTAATAGGCAATTTGCTTCTAGCTTTTCCCTTTCTTGCAAAATAAGTTTTTCCGGCGCTTTGTCCACAAAACCTTTGTTACTAAGCATTTTTTGCCCACGCTCGATTTCTATGTTTACCTTATAAAGTTCCTTATCAAGTCTTGCCCTTTCCTTAACGGTATCAATAAGTTCTCCTAGTGGAATGAACAGCTCAGCGCTTGAAGTAACAGCCTTGCATACCTTGTCCCCTGCCTGCTCTTTATCGGTGATAAAATGCGTTTCTGTAATGCCAGCAAGTTTCTCTATGTACAGCAAATTATTATCAAAAAACTTCTCTTTGGTAAGCAAATAAAGCTTAAACCTTTTTGATGGCGGAACATCCATCTCTGCGCGGACATTCCTAATTTTTACAATAACTTCCTGCACTTTTTCAAAGTTTTCGTAAGTTTCTTGGTCAATATGTTGTACCACGCTTGGGTAACTTTCAAGCATAATTGTATCGCTGATATTAAGTTGTTGCCAAATTTCTTCGGTGATAAACGGCACGAACGGATGTAAAAGTTTTAATATACTTTCTAACACATACTTAAGCACACTTAGCGCGCCTAACTTCTTAGTTTCGTCTTGGCTATACAGCATAGGCTTAGTAAGTTCTATATACCAATCGCAATAATCGCTCCAAACAAAGTCATAAAGCTTACTAAGAGCCAGCCCTATTTCGTACTTGTCAAGATTTTTCCTTACTTCTGTTATTACCATTTGTAGTTTGGTCAGTATCCATTTGTCCGCTTCGTTATACTCAATACTGTCAATGCTTGGTATTTCTTTGTCTTCTAAGTTCATAATGACATAACGAGAAGCATTCCAAATCTTGTTCATAAAGTTCCTGCTAGACTCCATTCTGTCTTCAGAAAAACGGATATCCCCACCAGGTGCAACGCCCGTTGACAGACTATAACGCAAAGCATCTGCCCCAAAGCTGTCAATAAGTATAAGTGGGTCGATGCCGTTGCCTAACGACTTGCTCATTTTTCTGCCCTGACTATCACGCACTATACCGTGAATAAGCACTTCGCTAAAAGGTACTTCGCCCATATGCTCTATGCCCGAAAAAATCATCCTTGCCACCCAGAAGAAAATAATATCATAGGCAGTAACAAGCAAATTAGTTGGGTAAAAATATTCCAAATCTTCTGTTTTGTCAGGGTAACCTAGCGTAGAAAAGGGCCACAGCGCAGAGCTAAACCAAGTGTCTAACACATCTTCATCCTGTCTAAGGTTAGTTTCTCCGCATTTAGGACACTTTGTCGGTGTTTCCTTGGACACAATCATTTCTCCGCAAGTGTCGCAGTAATAGCAAGGTATTCTATGCCCCCACCAAAGCTGGCGAGAAATGCACCAATCTTTTATGTTCTCCATCCAATTAAAGTATATTTTTTCGAACCGCTCCGGCACTATCTGTGTTTTGTCTTCTCTAACAGCGTCAATAGCAGGCTTTGCAAGCTCTTCCATCTTTAGATACCATTGTTCACATACTCTCGGCTCAATAGCTGTGTTACAACGATAGCATTGCCCCACATTATGCGTATACGGCTCAATTTTTTCTATTAAATTAGCTTCCTTTAGGTCACTAACAATCGCCTTTCTTGCTTCAAGTATGCTCATCCCGCAGTACTTGCCAGCTAGTTCGTTCATTTTGCCCTTTTCGTCAATGACAGTTATGAGCTCCAAATTATGCCTTTTGCCCACTTCAAAGTCATTAGCATCGTGAGCGGGTGTAATTTTGACCGCGCCAGTACCAAAGCCAAGCTCTACATAATTGTCCGCAATAACGGGTATTGTTCTGTCCGTTAGGGGCAAATTCATTGTCTTATTTAGTACGCTTTTGTATTTTTCATCTTCTGGATTAACCGCCACCGCGCTGTCGCCGAGCATTGTTTCGGGACGAGTTGTAGCAACTATCATATAGCCACTGCCGTCAGTATAAGGATAGCGTATATGCCAAAGACTGCTTTCCTTTTCTTCAAACTCAATCTCCGCATCAGAAATAGCCGTGCCACAACTACTACACCAATGTGTCATACGGTTGCCACGATAAATTAGTCCTTTATTGTATAGATTTACAAAAACTTCCTTTACCGCTTTACTGCACTTTTCGTCCATAGTGAAAGCTTCTCTTGACCAGTCACAGGATGAGCCTAATCTTTTGAGTTGTTCTACTATTCTGCCACCGTACTTATCCTTCCAAAGAAAGGCTCTGCGCAAAAACTCTTCTCTGCCAAGGCTTTCTTTGCTCTCACCTTCTTTCCTGAGTTGTTCCACAATTTTTAGTTCTGTTGCTATGCTTGCGTGGTCTGTACCGGGTAACCAAAGGGTAGAATACCCGTCCATTCGCTTGTATCTTATTATTATATCTTGCAAAGTGTTATTAAGGGCATGCCCCATGTGGAGCTGTCCAGTAATATTCGGTGGTGGTATAACAATGGTAAATGGTTTTTTATTGGGGTCAATTTTTGGTGTAAAATATCCTTTGTCGCTCCAGTCTTTATAAATTCTTTGTTCGAACGCGGCTGGCTCGAATGTTTTGTTCATCATAATGCTTTTCCTTTCTTGTATTTACTAATTTTCTTCGTTACTGTCTTTTTCGTTTTCTTTACTTTGCTCAACTATACCTGCTTTTTCAGCCTTTTTTTTGGCAACAAACTGCGGTATTTTTTCCCTTGCATAATTTACCATTGCTGTGTAGCTCAGCACAACAGCGATAGTAACAACTATCCAGTCAAAACCAAACTCGCCCCAAATAGTTCTTATATAATTATGGAAGAAGCTAAGGATTATACCAACGCTAAGCAAGGCGCTAGCAACTTTTCCTAACATGTTGGCTTGCACATTGACATCGTTAAAAATAAGTGAACCAACAATAACCATACAAAGTTCTCTAAAAAGTATCAGCGCTAAGAATGCCCAGTGCAAGTAACCAGCTATTATCAAAGCGAGAAGGGCTCCCACATGCATAAGTTTGTCTGCAATAGGGTCAATAAGCTGTCCCAAATATGTGCCTTGCCCAGGATACTTCCTTGCAATTTTGCCATCAATCAGATCAGTTAACGCGGCAAAAACCATAACACCTAGTCCGATAAAAACATACCAATCTGGGTAGTTTGCTTTAGCGCTAAGAATAATTAGTGTCATATAAACTGGCACTGCTAGTATCCTTATATAAGTAAGGATATTGGGAATTGTAAAAATCACTTTACGATTAAGCACTAAGCGCTTTTCTTTTACCACTTTTTGCTCATTTTGTTGGTTTGTCATTATCACCCTCCAAATTTTTCTTTTTATTTTTTGTTATCTTTATTATCGCAAATACTCCCACTGTCACAGGTATAACTAGTAATGTTAGTAGCCATAGCAAAGACTTATTGCTTTCTTCATCAATAAACACATTTATTGTGCCGTAAGAGTGCGATGCATTAAGGACAATATAATCCTTATAATAAATTATGTCCACTACTTTTATGTCAAAACTGCCATCGCCTAGCGGAATACTTATTGTCGCTTTTACATTTTGATAGTTAGTAAGTGGAACAGATATTTGTAACGGCTTAAAAAACTCCGCATTATACTCCGCTCCGTTTTTGCTTGACGACAAATTAAGGCTTAGTATCTGCCGACAGTTGGCAACACCAGCTACCTGCATTTCTTTGGTCCTGTCCACCTTAAAGGGGTCAAAAAGAGCAAGGTTTATGTTTATTGTAGCTTTTTCTCCGTACAAAATAGCATCAAGCGCAATATCAGCGTTAATTAGTGATATTTCGCCATCTACATACTCGCTATTAGTTACACTAAGCGTATATTCCTTTTTACTAGCTTCTTCAAGCTTCTTTAACCTAGCAAATTCTGTCAAATATGGCAAAGCTATGTTTTTCGCTTCATATTTATCTGTTTCACTAGCCTTACTGTCTTGCACAATCATATAATAACCATAATAAGCTTTCTCCAAATTACTATGAACGCTCGGCGCATATAACTTGTTATCTTCCAGGTAAATAAGCGCGTTAGTAAATGCACTTTCAAAGCCTTCGTCATACTTTATATTGTTGTTTTCGCCCACATCAAAAATTGCATTATTGCCGACATTATCTACAACATTTATTCGATAAAATGCTTTTTCTTTTAGGCTAATTGTCAGTTTGTATCTAAAAAATGTACTGCCTACATTGTTTTTTCTATCAATCTCCACTGCGTCAGCTGTTTTACTTGCGCCCTTATATACAACAAAATAATTTATACCCGTATCGTGAGAACGCGCTTGACCAAGTCTGTCGCTCCTAATCATAATTTCGTACTCAATAGCATCCGCTTGCTTAACCCAAACGCCTGTGCGGTAAGCATCGGGAATGCCAGAGTCAATAGTTGTGCAAGTGACAACATCGGAGCCGTATGTCACCAAATCTTCGTCATTTGTACCCTTGTAATGCACAGCAAAGACAAAGGCGCACCACTCTGTTGCCCTTACTTCTACAAACTTTGTTTTATTGGGGGTGGGGTTTGCAACATTTTGTATGGCTACTTCAATATTTTTTTGTTTGGTTTTACTTCCTACAATATATTCGTCTGTTACTATCTCCCCATTAAGGGTGATTTCTCCGCTATCGCTATCAACTTTTACTTCATCGCTAATAAAGCTAATAACAACCGCTGTATAAGTAACTTTAATAATTGATGTGGCGTCCTTTGTAAAATAACCCCTAATTTTGACACCGTCAACGGGACTTTTGTAACCATTATCAGTTTCAAAAGAAGCAATCTTATGGGAAAGCTCCGCTCCTGCGGCGGAAGCAACTTGAGAACTTATACCAATTGCCGTTATCCCTAAAAAAACTAATACTATACATAACAGCCTTAAGACTGTTTTCATCAATAACCTCTCTTAATCCTTCTTATTGCTGCCTTCCGACCGCTCATATCCTGTGTTCTGCTCGCTCTTTGCAATGGGTTAAGCATAAACAGTACAATGATACCAACAATAATAACTATTACTGCGATAACCACCACAACAAAGGTATACTTAAACTCCGACTTTGTGAACACAATTTGACCGGAAGTGCTGGCATAGAATGTAATGTAGTTTCCTTCTCTAACAGGTAGTATGGTTTGTCCTGCCAAATTCCCCGCTGGGGTCACATCAAAGTCCGTACCTAAGTATTCTTCAGGAATGGCAAGATATACCTTAAATTGTTCTTTTATAATAGTTTCCGCGCCATTTTCTTTGATGTAAAAACCTATAACTGTGCTTTCTGTACCCATAGCCTTTGTTATTACATTGGTTTTGTTTGACGAAGCATTTAGCTCTCTAAACTCTACCGAGGTTCCTTCATTGAAGCCTGTTCCGCTAGTAATAAAGGAAGTGTTGGCTGAAGCAACAACCTTGTTAGGTTTTATATTTACCTGCAAATTATAACTAGGCTTGTTTACAGTGTAGTTATTTGCTTGAAGTCCCGTTAGTTCGTATTTCGTTATCGTCACATAATGATAGCCTGAGTTGACCGCTCGGTCTAAGGTTGTTGCGCTCATAGTGATTTTTACTTCGTCTGTAAGCAGTACACCTTTAAGCTCTCCGTTTATCTCTAGTGTAGGTACGCCGTCATAAACCTTGTCTTTGACGGCAATATTGACAATGTTAAGCTCTTTCTTGCCTATCTTAAACATCGCAGATACTTGCTTTTTGTCGTAGTTGTCATCATCAAAATACACTGTTATGTTATAACTACCTGCATCTTTTGGCATTACTCTATTATGTCCTTGATAAACAATATAATAGCTAATATTTGAGGGACTGGTAGTTACTATCGGGGCAACAACAGAACCACCGTAAACTTGACTTTCTAATGTATATTGGTCAAATGATATATCTTCAATCACTCCCCGTTCTATTTTATAAATAACAGTGTTAGTTGCTGTATAGTTTTTGTTGTTAAGTACTACGGTGACATAATATGTGCCCCTTTCTGTGGGTGCAATATGCTTGTTGTATACACTCGTTCCCATAGTTGACACATAACTTATTGTATAGTTCGAGTCAACACGGAAGCCATCTCTTTCTTTGTCTTTTAATAAATATCCGCTTTTGCCTGCGGTATTGTAGGCATCGTACAAAACGAACTGCGCATCCATTCTTTTGCCGTATGTTGTCAAGTACTGAGTTAGTATGCTACCACTATTATCCACAAAATCTAGGTCTAACTGCTTCTTATTGATTGTTATGCTAAAACCTACATTTTCTTTCAAATAATTGGGGTCATCCACCCAAGCAAAGAATTCGTACGAACCTGATTCCACGATTTGGTTGTCGTTATAAACATAATCGGGACGGCTTACATCATACTCAACAAAATGTACATTAGTTTTTACATTCAAGCCTGCTGGGAATGTAGTAAAAGTGGGCATCTTAAATCCACTTGCATAGGTAAATGTAGTGTTGCTAACAGTTATTGTCGCTGACGCTTTGCGGATAAGTATGTCTGTTTCACCACGATACTGGGCAAAATTGTTGCTGTCTTTTGGTGTAAAAATATACTGCGCTTTGTAAGTTCCGGCAAGCATATAAACAAGTGATGACTGTACAAAGGAGAACACACCAGGTATGGGGTAGTTGGTGAAGTTTTTGTAGTAAATTAACCCAAAATCATCGCCAGAGATTAGACTTGATTTATCCAAACTCTCTCCTACTGCTATTGAATTGGCTCTAGGATTCTTTATCATACTTACATTAGGCTCTGCCTTCTCAATAACAAATATAGGATTAGAGCCGTCTATAGCAAGGGATGAGGACACCACATAGTTGCTGTTAGTAGAAGTCACAACAACGGTATAATTGCCTGCGTTAATCGGGTCGGTCAAAGCTTCTCCCTGACTGTTAATAAAGCTAATTCTAACCCCCACTCCAAGTGGCGCAACGGAATAAGTAATTATGCTCCTGCGAGAGTTGCCATTGTATGAAGCGCGGAGCAAACTAAAGGACACCGTTGCATCTGCCGGCGCAATAACAACGCTGATTGTCGCTTGCGCGGTGGAATAGTTGTTGTTGGTGGGTGTAAAAATAACCGTAACATTGTGTGTGCCGGCACTAAGTACACTACTGCCGTTACTTAAGCTAAATGTGCCGTTTATTGCTATGCCAAGCCTAGTTGCTTCTCCGCCTGACAGCCTTACTTCATTTAAGCGTTGACCGTACTTTATGTTGTAGCTAAACTCCCCAACTACCGTTGCTATTGCGCTAGGTAATGTAGTAACGGTAACAACCATTTGGGTTATTTCATAATTAAATTCCGCATAACCAAGTGTCCTATGCAAGGTGTAGTTGTTGTCAGTAATTATTACTCTGCCCTTGTAACTTCCTGCATTGTAAGGTCTGTTTTTTGTAATGGTATAGCTTTCTGAGTAATAATAAATTTCATAATCAAGGCTGATAATAGTTTCGCTATCTTCATACTTAAAAGCTACCGTAGGGGTAAGCTCACTACCGTATACATAACTATAAACTTGGTTTGCTACCATTCTTACATACAGCTTTTGCACAGCAAAATCAAACACTTTTGTGCCTTCGTGTATCTCGTTATTTACAACAATTTTTATCTTGTAGTTACCTGCGCTTATTGGCAAATTCAAAGTATAAGTAGAGTCTAAAGCATTTGCTTCTTTATAGTACATTTTGAACTGGCTTGCAAGAGTAATTCCGTCAAGTAGTACACTTGGCGCAGTTATTGTGCCGTAGGTTGTGGTGGTAGTAGAAAGACTTATATTGTTTGTAACATTCCTTTTGTTAACAACAAAGCTATAACTTGCGTTGCCATAATAATTGATATCCTTAACATAAATAAGCACAGTATATGTCCCAACATCAATGCCCTCGCTCTCTGCCCCGTTGCTGTCAAATACTCTTATAGAAATCGCGCTTTGGTCCACGGGTAGTTGAGTATTTATAATGGAAATATTTAGACTACCCACACTTATTGGCGCGCCGTCATAACTTTTTGCACTTGTGCCTAAAATAATACTGGAGCTATTTATTTCTTCATAAATTTCCAAACTTATCGCACCGCGAACTTCATTGTAGTTGTTGGTAACAAAGCTAAAATAAATGGTCTTGTTCTCGTCAAGCGGTGTTAATATAGCGTTTTCTAAATACTCTATTTCGTACAAAGAATCTTCATACATAGTAAGCGTGCCGTCAATGTCCAAAATACTTTCATTAACGAACAAATCAAATACTCTATTTGTTGCTGTTAAGTCCTTACCCACAAAGCCTTTCAAAGAATATACGACATTATATGGTAAATTCGCTTTCTGCAAACCTAGGTCGATATATCCATACATAATATTGTATGTGTCTGCGTTGCTCCCTGCTGGGGTAAAGGATATTTTTACCTTTTCGCCCACATTTATTATGTTACCATTTGGCACAAAAGAAAGTAGTCCAAAGGACTCTAAATATGTTTTAGGCTCGGAAGAGCCTGCCTGCACTGTTTCAAAGCTAATAACAAAGTCACTAACCTTTACGCCATATACAAGTGTGGCTTTGGGGGTAGCAACTACTCTAACCGTGCCATAGTCTGTTCCGCCGTGGCTAACAGTAATTATTTGTCCTGTCCAATCTTGGTTATTAACAACACCACCAAGTGGGTCAATGCCCCGTACATTAACTTCTATCTCAAAGGAAATAGAGTTATAAAGTGATGCTAAGTCTGGTACAAACAGCACTTGCACTTTGTTTATGTTAGCTTTATTAAATGTTGTTGTTGTAACTTCAAAGCGTCCGTTTATTTGTATGCTGGTACCTTCCAAATACGCTCTGCCACCTGTTATATCTGCGGTGGCAATAGTATCACCTATGCTAAAATTATCTATTAAAACATTAGGTTTTGTAGTAATTTGGGGATTGCCATAGTCAATAATAAACTTCTGCTCAGCTACTTTTTCGCCAATATAGTTTTTGCTAGTTATTACTGCCCTAACGGTGTATTCTCCCTTTTCTCTGGGCAAATTAGTAATACCGTTGTAATATACTGTAAGGCGCAAGTCAGAGTTAGTACCTTGACTATCATGCACAGCCCCTTCGCTTAGGTAGGCATCTATACCGTGATATTTGCTGTCATAGTTTACATAAAAACCGCTACTTTCTCCCAGTATGATGTTTTCTGGCGCAATAGCTTTCTTAACTATAATAATGCTAGTTTGTCCTTGAATACTGTTGTAGTTGGGATTGGCAACGCCAAAAGTTGAAGCAACAAAAGTATAACGCACAGTATGCACACCTGCATTAAGGTATTTAATGTCATTAAGGTTAATATTGAACTCACCTTCAACATCTCGCTCTGTTGTGCCAAAGTCCACCACGCCTTGACTTAGCAAAGTGGGCTTATTATCACTATTATATATATATTGACCGTAAGCAGGCGCAGTTGCTATGCTAAGGTTGCCAGGTAGTATTTGGTAATCAACTATTGTCTGTCCTTGGTAGTTGGGGTCATCAATGGTAAGTCTAATTTTGTGGCTACCAGAATTATAAACTTCTTCCTGAGTGTACACTTCTTCCCCTTCCGCTAAATATTCTCTAATTATATTTAGTCCGTAAGGGTCTGTATAATAATTTAGTGCATATCTGCGGTCGGTATAAATTGTTGTAATACTGCTAGCAACTACTATTCTTGCCGTATACTTATTGATAACTAGTGGCTCGGAATACACAATAACATCGGAATAGCCGTCATTATCATCAGCTAAAAATGTGAGAATAATTTGGTAATTGCCTGCGTTAGTTGGTATAGTGGGAAAAACTCTGTTGTTTACTGCGTCATAAAAAGAAAGTATAAACACTGCATTGTTTAGTCCAAGTGTTACTCCTATGTTCCTTTGTATTGTGTACACTTGCTCTGTATTAGTGATAGAAATTTGGCTTACATCTACAGTAATTGTGAGTGTTGTTTCTACCTGACTTGCTTGGTAGTTGTTACTACTTAAAGTAAGTACAACATCATATTTGCCAATTTCGGATGGTATAGAATCCATTCTGATACCTTTTTTGTAGAATGTTTGTAGCACATTTTCCGTTATAAGTACTTCGCCGTCATCAACAGTGGTTGTCACCGTTTGTGCCTTGTTAGAGAACACTTTGATGTTTTGCCCAACACTTATATAAGCTTGTTTTTTGCTAATAACAAGGAAGCCTACCTTTGCGCCTTTATAATTATCGTCAACAATGTTTACTGTTACTCGGTAAGAGCCAGCATTTATCTTGCCACTACTGGGCAAATTATTGATTGCTATATCTGCGTTCAAATAATGATAATTATCGTTAAGTTTGCTTCCTGCATAGTTTACGCCATCCGTCCAAAGTCCTGGGGTGGTGTAGTCGATTTTGTCGGCATAATTAAAATTATAATCCAATTCACCATAAATAGTAGAATGTACAAATATCTCTAAACCTGTGCTAATGTCGGCTTTTTCTACCGTTAAATATATCTTGTAACTGCCGTCCAGTCCGTATGGCTCATAGTTTTGACTATCTGTCGGGAAAAACTCCAAAGAATATTGCTTTCTTATACCAGTGTCTAAAAATCTTTCATCATCTCCGGCTTGAAGTCTATATGTGCCGGCAATTTGTTCGTTTTTGTTAGTTGAACGCATAATTCCGTTGCTAAAGACTACATTTTTTAACAGCCTGTTATAACTTACAGCGGTACTTTCTTCAAAAATACTTGGCGTTTGACTGGGTGTAAGTGTGTCTTTGACTATATAACAATAAAAAAACGCACTTCCGTCATAATTGGGATGTAAAACAGAATAGTATACCCTATATCTACCAACATTAAGTTCATCTACACTGTAAAGTTCTCCATCTGACGTCTTATAAAATTTATATTCACCAGATACCTCATGGCTGGATTCTACTTTGTTACCAAATGTTATGCTAGGATTGGTATAACCTTTGTAAGTATGAACATAACCGCCTAAAAATGAATCATATTTTTCTGTTCCTAACTCTACACTAAGATTACGCTTTAATACACTAATAGTTCTACTTGTTGTTACAGTTTCGAAACTATCCGTATCCTTGGGCATAAATGTAATGTCTACAAAGTGAGAACCCGCCTCAAACATTCTTGGATTAGTCGGTGTTATGTTAGCTAGGCTCAACGTGTAGCGATAATCTCCACCCAATTCATAGTATTCTGCACCTGCTCCAGTTCCTACCTTTAATACTCTGACAGCATAATTAACAGTTAAATCTTCAATAGTGTTTATTTGTGTTCCATAAACAATATCCCAAATCGTTACATTAGTAAAATCTGGTTTTGCTTTGCCTATAACTACTTCACTTTCCTTGTAAAGGAAGTCAAAGTTATTCGTATTCTCATTGGAAGGAATAAAGCAAAGATACATCAATTTTGCCCCAGTTGTGGACTGGTCATAGTTCTCCATCTCCGTAACATATTGTTCCTTTGTTTGTATGTTGCCTAATCTGTCCAAACCGTCGTACATACGAGTAACAACAACAAACCTTCCACTAACTGGCAGTACCGTTTCTGTAAGCCTGTTGTTCCTATAAACATGGTAGGTGTACCTAACATTCCAATTGCTGCTAATAGCAACTTGACTAAGCGGTTGCAAATACATTATGTGACTATCTAAGTTGTTGACATTGAAGCCTATCGTTGGATAGCTAATGCTTAGCCTAGTGTTACCTGTAGCAACCTTTTTAACAGTTAGCTTTACAAAAACATCAAATGTGTTCTCAAAATTTAGTTCGTCTAGGGTTACTTTTGCAACATAAACTCCTGCATTTTCTGGGACTTTGTCAAAAAGTTTGTCTGCTTCAACTAAATTATCTTCTGTAGCCATTTCGTTATAAGAACCTAGCGCAGGGTTGTAATAATAGTAAGTGTAAGCAAATTTTAGCCCGTTATAAACAACCTTGTCTAGTCCGCTACCCAAACTTGCTATAGCTGTTGGGTTTCTTTCCGCCTGATACAAGCACACAATATCACTTGATTCTACATTGAGCGCCTTTTTCTTAATAATTAACTCTGTCTCCCAAGTGCCTTTATAGTTACATCTTGCTTGATTTATCGTGACATTCACTAAATATCTACCCGACACGGAAGGAATATCTAGCGTATATTCTCCTTCTCCGTTGGTAATGTTTTTGTATTTAATTTGTGCAAATTCCGTCAAATTCAGTCCGGCTTCTGATGTCAAAGTGGATAGCAAGCTAAAAGCAAGCGGCTTTGGTCCACCGTCATAATCGGTATAAACCTTGCCATCTTCGCTAATTCCTGTGACATTATTAGCAACATCGGTGCAGTTGTTTATTTTGATTACTATAGTTCGGCTAACAAGAGCATAGTTTTCGTCACGAATAAACATTCCTTGCGGTGTGGTGCTAAAAATAAGAGTATTGCCTGCCCCATAGGTATATTTTATGGCGCAAAATTGCACAGTAATGGTCAAATTCCCTGCGGGCGGTTTTATATAATTAGTGCTTGTTTTTTCCATGCCAGACACTCTAAAATAGCCCACTATGTTGTCCGCTGATTTGTAATAATAATACTTTGCATCAGAAAAATTATAGCAAATAATATCGGAGCTCATTCTTTGACTGAGTCCGTTTTCTGTCATATAGACATTTTCGTCAAAGTCTATTACCGATAGGCTCTCTCCGTATTCTATGGCGCTTACCGCCACGCTGTTAATATTTGGATTAGCCTGCATTATGATAAAAGTACCCGTTCTTATGCCGTAGTATCTACTATGATTAAGTAGTTCGCTCCTATAATAGTAGCTACCGGCGTTCACTGGCAGTGTGGTAGAAAAAACTACATTGTCCGTAGAATAAGATATTGCAATATTTATTCCAGAAACAACAGTGCTACCGTCAATTCTTAGTTGCGCTTTTAGCGTTTTGCCCGTACCGTCATAAACTTGTTCAGTGTTAGTAGTATCGATTTCTGCTTTTTGCTTGAAAATAAACTTTAGCTGCCTGGCACTGGGATTTTCGCTAAACATAGTATTTACTTCAAAGGCATACAGTTGTTCATTTTGGAAGATACTCATGTTATATCCATTCCAACTTGTAGTGCTACTGTCCGTTGTGGACATACCAACACTGGTGGTGCTAAAATATGTTAAGATGAAAGCTCTATATCCTGTACCAGTAAACCTTGCCATAATAGAAACTTTGTCCCCTCTCTTAAAGACAGGCTGGCTTACATAGGGAGAAAGCTTCCCGCTGTCTAATAGCGTAGCAAAGGATAATGTAACATCGCTTGTAGATACTTGCTTATCAACGGTTGTTCCGTCACCTAACTGATATTTGTAGGTAAAGGCATAATCTGCCACATCCACCCGAACAAAATATACTATATTGCCTATTGCCTTATTACCCACATAGTCATATGTGGTAAACTCTATGGCGTAGTCTCCTCTCTCATAATAAACCGTTTCGCCCCCGACTGTTTGTTTTAATGGCAAAACTAAATCCGAGTAATAAAGTGTTCCATCATCAAAAATAGTAAAATAAATGCCGTCTGCTTCATTTTTTTCGAACCCGTCACTAGCCATACCATAGGTAGGGATATCTTCGTCCTCAGCAAGTCTTCTTACTTTATAATAAACGACCTGCGCGCTTGCCGCAACACCTGCCGCCTTGTCCCCGCCCCGCAATACCATACTTTCTGGTGACAGCTGTGGCTTTACATCAGAAAGGGATAAGTCCACTGCTTTTATCTTGGTAACAAAGGAACCATCACCTACTGGCACACTTTCGGTAAGATAGGTGGTTTTGTTGGTAAAATATTCTTGATTGTCAATATATTTTTTGTAAAATGTGCTTGTCGAATCCAGTTGTGGTCCATTGGCAGGACTGCCGTCTAAGTAATATGTAAATGTCCTTTCTATGCCCATTGGTTCGCCGTCATAGCGCCAAAGCATGGCTGTGATGTTTATTGTTACTCTAGTGGACGGAAGCACCCTAAAATATGCCTTCTCTCCCGAAAAATTGGTACTTATGTCATGAGTTGTCCCATGACTTTGATAATTGTATATTCGCGTAAGTTGATTGGATGGAAAATCATAATTTATTATTGTATAGCCACTGGAGGCGTCTGTTAAGAATAACTTACGATAAAACTTGCCTGCAGCAATAGAACCTGAAGCATCGCTTGTTTGGTTCAAAGAAAGTTTGTTTGAGCCCTTTTGAATAAAAGTTGATATGCAAATAACATCCGCTGGTTTCACCATGTTACTTTCTGCATTAACATCTCTGTTGCCGTCTAAGTTGTCAACAGAAATCTGCGCTTCATTACCCTCAATTGCTACATTAGTTTCTGCGCTATAACTAACAGTAAAGCCCATGCTCTTTACTGCTATAGAAAAATCAAATCCTGTTTTTTGGAAATTAGACATTTCTATTTTTATATATGGGTTGTTTGCAGCAACAAACTTTGTTGGTATGATAAGTGAACCTGCCGTCTTTTTTGCGTTGGGGTTGTTTTTGTCCTCTAAACCGAAATAATTTGTATATCTGTTGGAATATGATACGGGGGTTGGTATCTCGGGAGTTTCGTCAATTTCCCCACTATAATATGTTACAGTATAATCACAGCTATCCTCTCCGTCCATATATGTTGGGTCAGCATAAACAAAAAATGGGATAATCCTAACTACTACAAGTTCGTCTTGTATTGCTTGAGCAAATTCACTACTAGCATCAATGCCAATGTACGCTACTAACTTTAGGTTAGGAGAAAGTTCATTTATGCGGAGATAGCCATTCTCATCGCCCGTTTCTTCGCTACCAACAATTATGGGGTATCCCGTTCCTTCTCTGGCAAAATCTCCATAATTACTGCCCTGTCTTCCTAACAATGTCAAAGCATTATCTTGAGTGTATACAAGTGGGTTTGCTGTGCGGTTAACACTTTGCACATTGCCACCATTCTGTGTGTATGTTGGAGTGATAGCATAAGCTGTTTGGTCGGAAATGTTATTAGATAAAGCAAACCCAAAAATTGCGCTAGAAAAAATAAGCACTAATAGCACTACAAATAATGCCGACTTTTTTATTGCGTTTTTTAGATAATTGCCTTTAACCATTCATCCCTCCAAAAATTCAGAGATAATTCTGTATATATATATTACTATATATATAGTGCAAATGTCAATGCTTATGTAACTTTTTGGGGTAAAAATAAATTGGCAAAACTACGCAAAAAAAGGAGCATTTGCTCCCCGTTAAAAAAGCTATTCGACTGCTTCTTCTACTATCGTTTTTAGTTTTTCTAAATCATTTATACAAATTAAATCCTTTCTAAAAGTAAAAATCCCGTCATTATCACGCATTTTCATCATTTCTCTGGACATACTCGGACGGCTTACATTAAGAAACTTTGCCATTTCGTTGCGGTCCATTCCTAAACGAACTTCCAAACTGTTTTGCGCCAGATATTTATCATACACAAGTTTCGCAATTTTTCTGCGCATCCCCTTGATAGTCATATATCCTGTGTTGCTTTGTAAATCTATTATTTTGTTGCTGAGCGCTTTGACAAGATTCTTCATAATTTTTGCATGGTAAATACATGCGCTACTGCAAGTTTCTATCAAACTTGTTGCCTTTATATAAAGTAGTGTAGTGTCTCTTGCCGCCGCCACATAAAAGTCAAGAGGGGTGTCGCAGTAACAATACTCCAGTCCGAACATTTCACCGTCAACTAAGGATGCAATCACTTCACGCTCACCGTTATTTTTTATTGCAAATTCTACTACATTACCGTCTATTACGATGCACACTTCTTCGGGCACTTCTTTGGGGCGAGCGACTATTGTACCTGTGTATTTTTTGACAATTCTTGCAGAAAAGCAGTCAAAAACTGCTTCTACTTCTTTATCTGTAAGTCCTTCAAACAGCGCGTTTTTCTTAATTTGCTTAAAAAATTTCATTTTATCCTTGCTCCTACTTTTGTTGCAAATGCAACCAATCCGTTTCACCATTATTACACTAAGTGCATTTTCTGTCAAGTGGAATGTTGGTGTTAAAAAGTTGCTATCGTTTTTTGTCTATGCTATAATGCATTAAGGTAAATTAGGAGAACATAATATGGATAAATTAGGCAACCTTGCGCTAGCTCTTAGCGAATTGCAGAAAACAAATCTGCTAAATGCTATGGTTGGCATAAAGAAAGTTCTAATAATAATTGCAACGGAAAAAGACCTAACAGAAACGCTAAAAAATGCATCTGTGGGTTTTGATTTTGGCACCGAATTCGAACGCGCGTTCATAAAAAACAGTATCTGCTTTGACGATGATGAAAGATTTGTAGCATTAGTTACTGCGCTACTCTATCAACTTGACATTGGCAACATTAAGCTAGAAGACTTTTTAAGCGTTGCATATCCAGCGTTAGACAAAAAACAAGCCTACCAAACTTTCTTAGAAATGATTATGCTACCTTACGCACAATCTTTCGCTAATCTTCTTAGCGGGCAACTTAACAGTGGTGTTAGGGATACCAGGCCAAAGGATTTAGAAAAAATTAACCAAGACATTAAGCTGTATATAACATCGATGTGTCAAAAAGTAGAAAATAACGATACACTAGAAAAAATTGAAAAAGAAGAAGCACTAACCGCCCTTTATGGATTTAACTATGCACTAGGTTATAATGATACACTACTAACTAGAATTGTTTATAGCGGACTTGTCAACACTCTCTTTCTTTTCCGCCTCTCCTTTGAAGAAATGGAAGAGGTCGCCAAGTTGCTAAAAATTTATGGAGTATTATAATGTATGTACATAGGTAAAATGGCACTAACTGTGCTAGTGATGTTGGTATATGCCGTACCTGGCTATATCATAGTAAAAACAAAGTTTGTAAAATCCGATATCATCCCAGACTTATCAAAAATTCTTCTTTATGTGTTACAACCATTTCTTACCATTTATTCCTTCCAAAGGGTAAGTTTTTCTTTTGATTTGCTAAAAAATATGGGTATATTCTTTGGGCTTAGCACTTTTATCCAAATTTTTGTATTAGTAGTTATCTATCTTTTGCTCAAGCGCAAATATGCTGACGCTAAGTTCCGCATATTTACCATTGCAGCCACCTTTGGTAATGTGGGCTTCCTTGGGGTACCGCTACTTGAAGCGTTCTTGCCCAATTATCCTGAAGCGATAGCTTTTAGTTCTGTTTATCAAATTACTATGAACACGATTTGTTGGACTATAGGTTCTTACATTATTACAGGCGATAAGAAGTTTATTAGTTTCAAAAAGTTAATATTTAACCCGCCTTTATTAGCTCTTTTTGTTGCGCTCCCCTTGTTCTTTGCACACATTTCCCTTCCTACAGCGATAATGAGCGGTGTAACAGTGGCAGGCAAAGCAACCGCGCCAATAAGTATGCTTATACTGGGAATGCGCTTTGCCACAGTGAACAAAAAAGAACTCTTTACCGACAAATTGATGTACCTTAATTGTTTAGTAAAGCTAGTTGCCTTCCCCCTACTTAGCTTCTTGCTAGTTAATTGGTTACCTATTGCCTACGAAATGAAAGCCACGCTCTTTATACTAGGATGTTGTCCTACGGCAACCGTAGTGCAAAACCTTGCAGAAATATTCAACAACGGACAGAAGTTCGCTGCAAATGTGGTGCTAATGGGTACGCTGCTTACTATTGTTACCATACCGCTAATGCTTTTGATTTTATAAAAAAATATCTTATATATTAAAAAAGCAACCTACTTTTAGGTTGCTTTTTGTTTTTATGACTTAGCTGCTATTATTAGCGCTTCTAACATTTCGTCTGGGTCATAACCATGAGCCATTGCTGCTTGCGCTATTGTTTCGCCGTGACTAAGCGCACAGCCTAAACAATGCATGCCGTATTCTCCCAATTTTTGTGCCATAGCTTCTACATTTGCGCCCTCTGTTTGGAAGGCCTCTATCAATAATGTGTCTTTGGTAAACATATCTAATCCTCCTGCCTGTAATTTACCTTAGTATAATTCATTATTAGCATTTTTACAAGTATTTTTTGTATGCAAAAGATTTTATAAAATTATTTTTTGTATGTATAACCGAGTAAATAACGGTTCATAATCGTAGAGACAAAATAAAAAAGTTATCCATTCGGAGGTATTATATGGAAAAAAAGCATTCGTCAAGTATCAAATTCAAATCTTTTCTAAAGAAAAATATATATTACATTATTATGGCAATTTGTTTGCTTGCAATAGCAGCTATGATTATAATAACTGTGCTTGCTACCAAGAACCCAACTATTGATCCGCCAATAGAAACCCCCATTGAAGACCCAATAGATACACCTGTTGACAAACCTATTGACACCCCTGTTGACAAACCTGTAGTAACACCAGTTGTAATGGTCTGCCCAGTAAATAATCCCGTTGTAGGTCTTGACTATGCTATGGATAGCCTTGTATGGCATGCAACACTAAATCACTATGCGGTAAATGACGGTATCACTTTCTTGGGTAATGACGGCGACAGCGTTATGGCAGCTTATGCTGGCGTGATACAAAGTATCGATTATGATGTACTAAACGGATACACTATAGTTATCAAGCACAATGACAAAATTTCTAGCAGTTATTCTTCACTAAATGAGCCTACAATAGCTGTTGGTCAAGCAGTCGCTAAGGGGGAAAAAATCGGCACAATGGGCAACACTGCAACAAGTTCTTATCTATCAGGAAGTAATGTGCACTTTTCCGTTTACGAAAACAGTGCTGTAGTAAGTCCTTACCTTTATCTGGAGCAAGGCAACAAATAATGACATATTAACTTAGAAAATGAGTGTTGAATTCTTACTCTCAACACTCATTTTTTGGTTTTTTCATAGCTTATTTTTACATACCTAAAACGGTAATAACTTCTTAAATGTTATACATCAAATCCCCGTATGTGGGGAAGGGCCAATAATCTTTGGCGGTGTATAGTTCCATTTCGTCAGCAATTTCTCTAGCTTTTTCCATAGCAGGAATAATATAATCGTTGCAAAAGAATGTATGCTCAGTAATGCCCGTTACCGTCTTTGACTTAGTAATGAGATTACTTAATTCTTTAGTTGCGTTCAAGAACTTACAATTAAGGTCGCTTAGATTGTTAAGTACGCTTATTTCTGCTTCGTTATTAACTCCTAGTTGCTTTTTACTTAGAGCGGTTTCGGCAAGTTTGTTACAATATGCGCTTACTGCCGGGGCAATTTGTTTGTTTGCCATGTCCGCCATTGTAAGCGCTTCTATGGTAATAACTTTGGAATAATTCTCCTGCAATATTTCCATACGAGAAATAATTTCTTGTTTGGTAAATATCTTATACTTTGCAAATAAATTTACACTTTTTTCCGAAGAATAGGTAGGATACGCCATTGCGCTGGATGTAAAGTTAGTTAGTCCCCTTACTTTGGCTTCTTCCTTCCATTCCTTAGAATAATTGTTGCCATTAAAGATTATTCTGGAATGCTCCTTGTAGTTCTCCTTAATCAAAACATTAAGCGTTTCGGTAAAGTTATCGGATTTTTCTAACTCTGTGGCAAAATAATCCATACTTTCTGACACTATAGTGTTTATTATCGTGTTGGTACAAGATATACTTGCGCTACTTCCTAGCATACGGAACTCGAACTTATTGCCTGTAAAAGCAAATGGAGAAGTACGGTTCCTATCAGTTGTGTCTTTGGGGAAGTGTGGCAAGCTCTCCACACCTATCTCAAAGTCGTCCAGTCTTTTTTGTTTGTACTCATGACCGTTGGCTATTGAGTTAAGAATATCATTGAGTTCATCCCCTAAAAATATACTAATAATTGAAGGAGGCGCTTCGTTCGCTCCCAATCTATGGTCGTTGCCTGCGCTAGAGATTGACACCCGCAAAATATCCTGATAAATATCCACCGCGCGGATTACTGCGCTAAGGAAAAGCAAAAACTGCGCATTATCTTTGGGACTGCAACCAGGTTCTAAAAGGTTAAGTCCATTGTCCGTACTCATTGACCAGTTGTTATGCTTGCCACTGCCATTAACTCCAGCAAAGGGCTTTTCGTGAAGCACACAAACAAAATTGTGTCTGTCGGCGACTTTCTTCATTATCTCCATAGTTAGCTGATTGTGGTCAGTAGCAATATTAGAGTTAGCAAAAATTGGCGCAAGTTCGTGCTGTCCTGGCGCAACTTCGTTATGCTCTGTCTTTGCAAGCACGCCCAACTTCCAAAGTTCAAAATCTAGCTCTTTCATATAGCTAGCAACTCTTGGCTTAATCGCCCCAAAGTAGTGGTCTTCTAGTTCCTGTCCCTTAGGTGGCTTGGCGCCAAAAAGTGTACGGCCGCAATATATCAAATCCTTTCTTTTACTAAACAAGTCTTTGTCCACCAAAAAATATTCCTGCTCTGCTCCAACGGTAGTTATTACCCGTCTTGCTTTAGTGTCAAAAAGTTTTAACAGACGCAAAGCCTGCTTGTTTACAACTTCCATGCTCCGTAGTAGTGGTGTCTTTTTGTCCAAAACATGACCGCCATAGCTACAAAAAACTGTAGGAATGCACAAAGTATCGTCCTTGATAAAAGCATAGGAAGTGGGGTCCCACGCGGTATAACCCCTTGCTTCAAAGGTAGAACGCAACCCGCCGTTAGGAAAACTACTAGCGTCCGGCTCGCCTTTTATTAGTTCCTTGCCAGAAAACTCCATGACAATGCTACCGTTTTTGGCGGGCTGAATGAAACTATCGTGATTTTCGGCAGTGATACCCGTCATCGGCTGGAACCAATGTGTGTAGTGTGTCACA
>CAYJBW010000013.1:0-26662 GCA_964368255.1 uncultured Christensenella sp. | reverse complement strand
CTTAGATTATCTTGACCGTTAGTGACTGTTTGGGCGCTAAGGTTGCCCAAATTGTCCGATGTGTTGACGGTTATTTCGTCATAATCTAGAATAAGGTCTGCGTATCCGTGCTTAGCAATATTTATTACATCACCTATATCACTGCCATTTGTTAACACTTTGGAAGTTTTGCCATTCTTCATACTAATATCTGCTTTAACCGATACTATGTTGGGATCTGTAAAGCTAATTTCGTAGTTGTCGTGGCTAGAAATGCTTGTTATCTTTTCACTAAAGTTACTTTCCCAAACAGGTACCACAACAGCAGGTTGTAAGGTTATTATTTCGTCATTCACAGTTATTATGGCATATAGATACAACGAACCGCCAATGTAACTGTTTTCTTTAATGGCAAAAACATTACCTTCTATCTCGCACGCAAACATGTCCGTGTCTGTGTAAAGTTGGGGAATATAACTGTTGCCGTTATAAGATACGACGATGGTAATAAAAGTTCCTCTCTCTACAACAATATCTCCGTCCACTGTACTACCGTCCACTATATATACGCCCTGCGCAAACTCATCACCGACAAAAGCATAAGCAGCTTTACTACTTTGTACAAACAGTACTAAGCATAGCACTATAATCGCCAAACACAGTAGTGTTATCATGGCGACTTTTTTTATAGACTTACTTTTAATAATTGTTTTCATTTTTCCCTCCCATAAATATTTGAGTTGTCAATAATTCTATCCTTCCAAATACCTGCGCATGGGACTCACCTCCTATTAAAATATTTGATTTGCTCTAGTCTTTTATGAATAACTTTGATATTTTTTGAACTAATTTCACTATAAGTCTTTGCTTTCTCGCCTGTCAATACATTCGACTTTGTTAGACAAAGTGCGACAATCTATTGCATTTTCACAAGAAAAAAAGCGGAGCTAGTTGCTCCGCTTTTTGCATAAACTAATAGTTATTTATTTGCGCTTTTTGGCAGCTACAACAACTACAGCTACTACACCTATTACTATAGTAATTGCAACAATTCCTATGCCGATTAGTAATGTATAATCCATAGACTTTTTGATTTCTACTATTTCTCCGCCCTTCAAACTACCATCTTCGTTGTAAGTCCTTAGGTATTGATATCCATAGTAAGACAAATTCTCGCCGTCATAGCTCAGTTTGCCAAACACTGGGTCTGCTAGTTTGCTCTCGTCTGTGTGGATTTTCCAGCCGGTGTTGGTTTTTACTAAAGCATTATCTACAAAGTTATAGAACTTTTCTCCCATTGTACCCATTGTTAAGTACATTGTGCCTTTTTTGCTTATAACATTTTTGCCATTGGCATTAGTAAGTATCTTTTTGCCGTTGCCGTCAAGATAATATGTTTCTGTGTAGGTGTGGTCGTGTCCAGCAATAACCAAATTAACACCCTGCTCAGCAAATAGCGGGGAAAGTTGCTTTCTCATCCCAATAACATCTTTGTCATAGGAGTGAGAACCTTCGCTATACAAGCTTTTATGCATAATAACAACTTTTGCTTTGTCTGCGCTATCAATTAAATCCTGCTTTAACCATTGGAATTGTTTATTGGATAGCTTGTCATCAACAATATCATTGGTGTTAAGCACGCTAAAGTGTACTCCAGAATAGTCAAATGAATAATAAAATCCCGTTATGTCACTTTGCGCTGCTGTAAGGTCATAGTTATAGTGCATTTGTAGCAAATTATATTCGCTTGTTATTGCATTCTGGCTCTTTCCGCCATAGTACGATAGGTTTGACGCGCTATCTAGCTCAAAATGCTTTTCGTCATGGTTGCCTGCCGCCACCACTGTTGAATAACTACCATAAATGTCGGGGCTACTGTTAATGAACCATTCAAACTGTGACATATTCTTGCCGTTATCTGTCACATCGCCAGGATTTATCAAAAAGCTAATACCGTCAGCAAAGTTTTCACTTGCCAAAATATCACGGTACACCTTGTCCATTCTCTGATAAGCCGACTGTGTGGACGATTGCAAATCACTAGTAATTAGCGCACTAAACTTTGTCTTATTGTCGCTAGGAGCTGTGGTAAATGTATACCACTCACCCCAATATCCTTCGTCAGCAGAACCTACTCTGTAAGCGTACTTTGTTGCGGGTGTAAGATTGGTCAAACTTATTGTATGACGGCTTACTTCCCCATAACCAGTTTGACAGAATATCCCTAAGTCGATTAGTGTTTTGTATGTGCCGTAAACCTCTGTTCTACCTGCTTTTTCCGTTGCGCCGCTCTTATTATAGGTGCCGTCATCATTAACTTTAACATACTGGATTGCACTGTCTTTTACCCTTCTGTCCGTAAAATAAGTAAAGTTTTGTTCTTTGGATGGGTCGGAACCAAAGTTCGTTGTAAGCATGCTAGGTAGCTTGCCGTTTTCTATAGTAATTATTTCCGTCCGTGTTTTATCAATATAAGTAAATGCTTCCCCTTTGTAAACGGTTATTAGGGTGCCACTGCCGTTATTGTCGTCATGAACATCAATATGTCCTCCGTCCACGCCAAAACCTACCACAATGTTATAGGCATATTCCCCAAGGGATTGGGTAAAACTTTTGGTTATATATTTGGAAACTACATCGTCAATAATTTCTGGCAAGGAGTTTTCCGCCAAATTGATATCCATACCAAAGCCGGACAATAGCCCGGTTACTAGAGAGCTTTTGCCAAGAACTTTGAGTATCTCACCTAAGTTAAACTTTTCTAGGTTAAGGCTTACTGTCTTTTCGGAAAAACCTAATACTCCACCTACAGAATTAAGCAATGACTTTAGGTTATTGCTAATACCTTTGCTCAAATCCAAAGTTGTATTGCTTAGCCCTTCAATAATCCTCATTAAGCCAATTTCTCTATCTAGTAGTAGTTCCATCAAATATTCTACAAACTTACCATTTTTTAGTTCGTTTAACACAGCTTGATAGGCTTTCGGCAGGTCAGTAACTTCCGCTACATCATACCCTGTGCAATGGCTCATGTAACAAGACATAAATACTGTAAAAATGTTCGTATTTTCTACAACTTCGCTGTAAAGCACTTCTGCTAGCATTTCATCCAAGAAACCAAAAACTTTGTTTTTCTCTATTTTGTAAAGGGGATTGTCACCCTTGTAGACATAGTCCTTTAATATAACCAAACTTGTTTGTTCTATCAAGTTGTCAGCAAGTTTGACCAAATCGTCAGCGTAATTCTTAAATTCAATCGCTATTGGTCCTACAGATATTGCCAAATCGGTTACTAATCCCCTTAGCATTTCTGTCACGGACGGTCTCAAAAATACCGCTAAATGGTTGTCAACTGTGTTGTCATAAATTCTTCTTTGAGCATAACGAGAATAGTTACTGATGCTTTTGTCGCTATAGTTAAGGAACTCTGCAAGATTATTCATTTTTACATAACCATACTTGTCGTCTTTGTATACATAATCGAACAAATCCACTGCGAAAACCTTTTTATTAGGATAAGCGCTAAGCATAGCTTTTTCTGCATAACTAGCCCCATAATTACCGTACTTTATGTTAGTAATTTTTATTTGTGACTCTACCGAAAGGTTGGATGCGCTCTCAAAATCAGTAAGTTGGTTGCCGTTAAAAGAAACTCTACTTACGGTATCGTTAGCGTGCATATGCCCTGTGTAGACATATCTCATACCAAGGTCTGCCAAAAAATCGCTTACTTCTTGCCAATTGTAAACAATAAAACCTGTGGTTATTTGCTCTTCATAGCTCCAGTGGGGAAGCAAAGAATGGTGAGAAATACCAGTTATAACGGTATTATCGTTTGGCTTTAGAAGGTCCTTATTCTTTAGTAGCCAAGCTTGTGTGCTATTGTGTAGCTGTCCACCAAGCACATGTCCTTCTTCGGCATTGCTTTGCACAACATCAAGACCAACACAGGTATATATGCCGTCATTTCTTGCGGCAATAAATGTCATATGCCCAAGTTTTAGGTCATCTCCGCCCTTTCTGTTTGTTTCTCTATAACTCAAACCCCACTTAGAAAAATAACCGCTGTTATTGATAGTAACAACCATGTCATCTGCTAGCATTTTTGCCATTGTAACATCGTCTGCGTTATTAACGGACATATCGTATGTAATTGTTTTGTCCTGCGCGTCCGGTCTCAAAAATTCCCAAGTGTAGGTAAAACTGCTACTAAGGTCACTACGAACATATGTGTAACCTGCCGGCAAATCACTTGCCATATCCGCATAGTACTCGACAGCTTCGTCATTAGTCATATTGGGATAACCAAGTCCAGCATAAATATTGACAGCGTCCATACGGTCAGTAAACAAATAAGTTTCTTTCAATCCGTTTGCGTTGTCAAAACGGAATGTATCTTCGTTGTATAAGTCATGGTTGCCCATAACTACAAAAATTTGGAAATTATCATTACCGCTCTCAGCTCTTATCAAGTTTTGTAGCTTTCTAAGTTTGTTTGCCACATCTACATGGCTAAGCAACTCTCCGTCTTGTCCCACATCACCGCTAATTACAATATAATCCGGTGTGTTGGTCGTAAAGCTAAGTAAACTCGCATCAAAAATCATCTCCGCTTCCAACCACATTTTTGTGCTTTTGTTCATAACATAGTTGTAAAAATAGTCATCGCTATCACTACTTTTTACGCTACCTGTATAACACAAACGGAACGGATAATAGTGCATGTCAGTTATATGTCCTACCGATACGGATCCAACTTCTGTCCAACTAGAATCCGCCTTCGCAGATGAATTACTTATTGTCAATATTGCTAGTGAAAGGCTAAGCGCCAAAACTAAAGCAAATATAAAAATCAAAATTTTATTCGTTTTTATATATCTCGCCATTATTCCTCCTAAATATATATATTTCTACTAATCTCAATAAGAAATAATATCATACATATAAATGTATGTCAATACTAAAAAAACAAAAACGCACTACAGTATTTAGCTAACATTATTTGGCTATTGACAATTTATCGCTTATTATTTATAATAAAAGTAATCTGAGGTGTGCGTTACTGTAAGCATTTTTTTAACCGCAAACTACAAATAAGGGATTTCGGTGTCCGAACATTTTCTTATGTCATGCCCCCCTTCGTGGTTAGGGGAAGACAAACAGAAACGGCAGAGAACCCACCTGCGAAAGCGGGTTTTAACACACTTATGGGAACGGCACTCTTGGATAGCAAAACGGCTGTCTATTTATTGGACAGCCGCTTTTTTTTTGCAATCAAAAATATAACTTCTTACTTTTTAATTTTCTCTAAAATAGTTTTGTATCCGCCCGGCCCTCTTTGCACACAATTACTTACCCTAGAAAGGGTAGCCGAAGATATGTCCGTCTGCGCAATAATCTGTGCGTAAGTGTTGCCTTCAAGAAGCAACTTTGCTGCGCGTAGTCTTTGCGCCAATTGCTCTATTTCCGCTCCGGTTAGCAAATCAGCAAAAAACACACTGCACTCCTCAATGCTGCTTATACTTACAACAGCCTTTTTTAGGTCTAGAAGCATTTCTTCACTAATCTTTTCCATCATATTCTCCTGTAATATTTTCTTGTGCCTTCTGCAAAAAAGCTTTTGTTTTGTTGCTCTTTGGGGTATCAAACACTTCACTTGGGGTGCCTGTTTCTTCAATTACGCCGTCAGCCATAAAAATGACTTTATCTGCTACATTCCTAGCAAATTCCATCTCGTGAGTTACTACTATCATGGTAGAATCACTGCTCTTTAATCCCTTAATAACTCTCAGCACTTCTCCGGTTAGCTCTGGGTCAAGCGCACTTGTCGGCTCATCAAAACACAGAACATTGGGGTCTAATGCTAGCGCCCTTGCTATAGCTACTCTTTGGCTTTGTCCACCGCTAAGTTCACAGGGGTAGGAAAGTACTTTATCGTCAAGTCCAACTCTATGTAATATAGCTTTTGCCTTTGCAACATTATTATCCTTTCTGTTTTTGCTTTCTTCCTTTAATTTTGCCAATTTTTCTTTGGCTTCTGTCCTGCTTATTTTACGGGCAAACATCTCTTTTATTAGCGCTCTTTTTTGCACTTTGAAAGCAGATTTATCTAGCAAATTGGGAGCAAGAACTATGTTTTGTAGCACATTGTACTGTGGAAAAAGGTTAAATGATTGGAACACCAACCCGAAGTTAAGGCGCATTTGCCTAAATCCATCTTCACTTATATTAACCGCTTCCTTAGCATCATAAAGCATCTTACTATCAATATAAATTTGTCCACTGTCGGCATTCTCTAAAAAGTTTAGACAGCGCAGTAGCGTTGTTTTGCCACTGCCAGATGAACCAATTATGGCAAGGACTTCCCCCTTTTCCAAGGTAAAATTTATGTCCTTTAGTACGCACAATTCGCCAAAATTTTTTTTGATGTTTTTTACTTCTAAATATGCCATTTTTATCCTTTATAATAGTCTAGCTTTTTTTCTAATTTGCTAAACAATACACTTAGTATCCCATTAAAGATTAAGTAAAACAGTCCAGCGTAAAACAGCGGCCATATTATACCATACACATTGACTATATCCGCTGCCGACCTAGTCAGCTCTACTACGGCAATAATTCTTGCTAGCGATGTGTCTTTTACTAGGGTGATTACTTCGTTGCTCATGGGCGGGATTATTCTTTTTATTACTTGAAACAAAACAATTTTGAAGAATATCTGTCCCTTGCTCAGCCCTAGTACCTTGCCTGCTTCATACTGACCTTTGCTTATACTTTCTATACCGCCACGGTATATTTCCGAGAAGTAGCAAGCATAATTTATTACAAATGCTACTACAACGGCAAGTAGTCTTGACGACATTGGCGTATCAAATAGCAGTCCTGGCCCATAAAAAACTATTATTACTTGTAGCATTAAGGGCGTGCCCCTAATAACCCAAACTATACCCCGAAAAAGATACTTAAGCGGTTTGAACTTGCTCATTGACCCGAAGGTAATGAGCAAGCCTAGTGGGATTGCCATCACAAGTGTCAGCACAAAAAGCAGACATGTTGTGCCAAACCCTTCTAATAATGATAAATTTACTCTTGCAAAACTCATTTGTATTCCTTATTATTTATTTACAATAATACAACCTTCGCCTGCAGAACCTGCTTCCGCTGTCATGTTAGCTTTTGCCCATGTTGCTGTATCTTTGGTGTACTTTGTATTGTCAGCCTTTCTGATAACGGCTACCTGTTGATTTTCCATGTAAGGTGCGCTTATTTCCATAGCTTCTTTGCGCTCGTCAGTAATGGTAAGTCCGTTCCAGATTATATCTATACTTCCTGCTGCAAGTTCCACTTCTTTTGTGCCCCAATCAATAACCTGGAACTCAACAGTCAGTCCTAACTTTGCAAATACTTCTTTGGCTAAATCAATGTCAAAACCAATAAGCACATCACTGTCATTTTTGTATGCAATAGGAGCGAATAAGGTATAACCAAGTATTACTTTGCCTTTTTGCTTGAGGTTTTTGTAGTCTTCGTTCTCCAAATCAACGGTGTATTCCTTTGTTTCGTCAATGCTAATAACATCTGTTAGTCCGTAGTTAGCGGCAATCTCTCCAACTGTGCCGTCCTTTGACAAATCAACCATAGCTTTGTTAATTGCATTTATTATACCGCTTCCCTTTCTTGCTGCAATACCGTAGAATTCGTCTACAAAGCTAAAATCTTCAATAATTTGCAAGGAACTTGCATAACTACTGTTCTTCATATAGTAACCTGCCATAACGGAATCCATAACGCCTATATCAGCTGTGCCCGCATTTAGCTCTGTCAAAACATCTGATTGGGCATTAACTGCATAATACTTTTTACCGTACTTTAGCTCTTGTGTGCAAGCGGTAAAAGCAAAAAGACAGCTTAAACACAAAACTACTGCCAAAATTGTTATAATACTTTTTTTCATTTTGTTTACTCCTAGATTATTTATTTATTCTCATTATACTTTAGTTAACTAAAGATGTAAAGCGTTTTTTGCATATTTATGTTTTTCCTTTTTTTGACAATAAAAAGGCTTGCATTTTTTGTGCAAGCCCTACATATTGTTTGTAGCTTATGGATGAGCAGGCATTTGAGGATCATCAATTGTGCTGTATGCGCGTATCCAAGCAGGCTCCAAAATCTTCTGATGTGTTGGCAATGTGTTGTTAGTCACATAGATTGTAATGAACGAAATAGCCGTCTTGTCATAGACTGAAGATGGCAATGCATTGGCATAAAATGTTTCCTTATCGGTTTCTTTGGTACTGTCAGAAACAGTGGTGCTATACAGTATAACTGTGCGTAGTGCCACACAACCAGAGAATAAGGCATTGTTTATCTGAAGTAAGCTAGCAGGCAAGGCAACCCAAGAAAGTGCCACACACCCTTGGAATGCGCCGTCATACAAGGTATTTGCATAGTCGTTGGGTATCTTGTTGTTTTTATCGGTTTTTTCGTATGCGTATTTGTATGTTTGTATTTGTTGCAAGCGCCCGTTAACTGGCGGATTGATTATACTGGTGTTAGAAAGGTCTACATAGCGCAGTGCTTTACACTTCATAAAGGCATTTTGCCCAATGACCTTTAGTGAAGTACCGCCGACAAACTCCGTAATGTTAGTACCAAAGAAGGCAAAATCACCTATATACTGTAGCGTGTTCCTGTTCTCAAAAGTTACCGTGGTCAAATTTGTACAGCCGTTGAAAGCGTCATGCTCAAGGCGGGTAACGCTTGAAGGTACCCTAACCGTTTCTGCGCTGGTAGGCAGTGCATACATGCTTATCTCTATAATAGGTCGTGTTAGAGTTGGGAAGTCAGCAATGCTAGGCAAAGTGATATTTTTGCTTCTATCTGACCAGTACACAATGCTATAACCTACGATTGCATTGGCCATATTATAAACTTCTTGCAGAGCTACCTTTGTTATTTCTGGCTCGTTAGGTCGCCTGGTTGGGTTCATGTAGTCCATAACAAGTGTTATATCGTTGACAAAAATTACATTTTGGTAGCTACTTCTACCAGTTGACACTTTGCCGTTCCCTACTTTTTGATACATCTCTTTGCCGTCAACTAAAGAGTCACGGAAAGCATCTATTACTGAAGGATGACAAAATATTCTTGTCGGTAGAGAATAACTGCTCTTTTCTTGAACGACTTCAACATCACCTTGACTTTCTTCGGAACCTGATTCAAAGGTGCCGAACATAAGGTCCGAATAATAGTGGAAGGGCATTACTTCATCTTCATCTTCTTCTTCAGAATAGCCATGCGGAACCTTGCTTGGGTCGTTAATATTGGGGAACTCCACACTCTTTAGTCTGTCACAGTTAGCAAAAGGTCCGTTACCATAACGACTAAATACATCCGAAGTTATTACCACTCTGTCTATGTTTGCCATATTACCAAAACATTTTGTACGCAAAATTTCTAGTTGACTACCGTATTTGAAGTTTAGATTAATAACTGATTTACACATATAAAAGGCTTCTTTGCCTATTTCCCGCAAAGTGTTAGGCATATTCAACTCAATTATCTTCGTTTGATAATAGAATGCCTTTTCCCCAATAAAGTCCAATCCTTCTTCAAATGTTATTGCTTCCATTCCCTTAACATTGTACCTGTCCCCGTCAAAAGCTCTATCGGGTATAATGTTTAGCGCAGGTAGTTCCTTTTCTGTGTCTTTAAGCAGTTCTACACGGGTAAGTTTGACACAGCCCGCAAAAAGGTTGCCGCCAATTCTGTTTAGTTCTGGTTTTATTTCTGTCCAACCACCATTAGTTTCTGTTTCTTTACCTTCGGTATAGCTTATTTGACTTTCAAAACTACATCCGGGCTCAAAAATTATTTGTGCAAAGCCAGTTTGCATAAAGCATCCAAAACCAATGAACTTCAGTCTTGGATAAATATGTAATATTGACTCGTTGACACCGTTGTTTGTAGTGTTGCTCCAACCGCTATATCTGAAGGCAAAATTGCCCAGGTATACCACCGATTCTGGCAAAGAAAAAGTATCCGTTATTCCCATAGATTTGGTGCTTTGGAAGGCATAGTCACCAATATATTTTAGTCTACTATCTGCCTGGAAAGTTGTTTTCTTGAGCGCATTGCAGTTGTTGAAGGCATAGTAGCCTATCTCTTCCACATATTTGCCTATTGTTAGTTCCACTATGTTATTTACACCGTCAAAAGCTTTATTGCCCACCTTGACAACAGGATATTCCACCGCAGTAACAGTAGATGCTCCGCTCTCTTTGTCCACTATTACTTTTTCGTCCACAATAGTGTCATATATATCTAATTTGGGATATTCTCCCCTGGTATTGTCATTAGTAATCACCACACCGGTGTTAAATGTTTTTGTTCCTTTTTCCAGAATTGTGCTACTAGAACCAACCTTGTAGCCAGAATACGAATGCACAATCGGCTCGTCAAGCTCCACAATTTTGTACTCAAATATTCTTGTATAGTAAGCATATAGCACGATATCTGACCAAAAATAGTACTTATCGTTTGCCTGAACTAAAATTCCTTTGCCGTGTGGCTGGGTAAACCACCCTTCAAAAATCCAACCGCCTTCTTTTGTCGGCAAACCTACCGCAACTGTATAATCTTTATTAAGTACTCCGTAGCTAGATACCGTTTCATTAAACTTAACGGCTATCCCAGTCGTTACATCATCAATTGCCTTTCTTGTGGATGAACGCCTGTCAGTATTTTGATAATTTAGTGTCATTTTGTATGACGGATTTACTTTAACATTGAATTTCATATCAATTTCTTTATTAAAGGTCAATCTTTTTGTTGCTGAACCTGCATTATAGAATATGCTCTTTATTTCGTATATTTCGTCTTGAGCTGTTGTTGCTTGGGGTGCTTTGAGCTTAATAATAGTCTTTTGCCTTGTGGAACCAGTCTCAAACTTTGACGACATAATCTTTTCGCCATTTAGGTTTAGATAGCTTATAGCGTACTTCTTGGGATTGTCATACTCTATTGATATCAAAAACTCCCCTTCGCTCTCTATCGCCAAAGCATTTTCTGTGTCTTTATTATAAAGATACTCTTTGCTTTCCAAATAGTTCTCGTAGGTTTTTAGCATACTTACATTCTTAATGGTAGGGGGTATAATTGCATCACTTTTGCCAAACAAACTACACGATGTCAACAGTAGTACTGACATCATCAATGCAATTATAAAAATAAAAATTGTAAATACTCTTGTTTTCATTTTTCTCCTATCACTCATAAGCTATTAAAATTTCCTTTTTTTAATTACTAGTACTACCACAACTACCAACAACACCGCGCCTAGTACGCTGCCGCCTACAATGTAGTAGGTGGTGTAACTTCTCTTTAATGGTCCATTTTCTATTATAACAGTTTCTACCGAATATTCCCTAGCAAATAAAGTTAAATTTGCTATTGTTTTACTTTTTATCATAATAATTAGACTTTCTTCGTTACCGTTAACTATATATTCTTCCATTTCTATGCCGTTCACAAAAAGCACATAGCTATCTTTGTACTTGTCCGCAAGTTTAATTCTGCCCCCCATATTGTTAACATTTATCACTTCTTGTTTGAAACTAACTCCGCTTAGTTCCAATAATTTTTCGTTGACTTCGATTTCTTCGATATCGTTTGGGTCAATGTAAGTTATATCCCACTCTACAGAATACACGATATCCCCACTGTAGCGCACTTGCAAACGCACTGTTTCTGTTTTTTCTAATATGATACCTTCGAACCTGTTGCCGTCACGATACAAGCTAAGTCCGCTAAGAACATCCCTAAGAGTAACAAGCACAGGCGCATATATCTCCACTACTGTATCAGATCTAAATGATATATCAGTTATTTTGTCAAATACGAATACCCTAAAGTCTATTTCTGCGGAAGTTATGGCATAAAAGCTATTAACTCCGTTGTAGTTCTGCGTATCTTCGGGTATAAATGTTATTTCGTACTGTGAGTATGTGCCAAGTTCAAGATACTGCTCGTAAGCGAACTGGAAGGAGCCATTTACAATTACTCCCTTATACTGCGCATTGGCTACTATGTCGCTAGATAAAAGCAATCTATTTTTTGTATAAACATAGCTACTGGAAGTAGTACTGATAGTTGGCGTTGCTTTGATAATAGTTATGGTACAAGTTGATACCTTAGTTCTACCCGAAGGATAGCTAATTACTGCGCTAGCGGTATAAACTCCTGCATTTTTGTGTACATTGTTGCTATAAACCACTCCTACTTGGGGGGCAACTCCACTAATTGTTGCCGTTTTGTCGGTGCCGTCATAAACAAAAACTGCGTCAGTTAAATTGTAATCTGGGTACATATTAGCAATGACAGTTAGTTCTCCAGTTTTTATAATCACCGCATAGTAGTTCCTAAATGTTGCTGTGACACTGATTTTGTATTTGCTTCCAACGGGTGAACTTTGCGGAGAATAAGCGGTATTCATAACAACACTTGCTTCGTCAAGAGCATCAACGCTTTTGCTTGCATCCGCTCCCACCCGTCCGCTGACAGACAGTGATGGATAGTTATAACTTTCGCCCCGCTCAACGGTAGCGTTATTAACTGTTATAATTAGCTCTACCTTGACTATTTTGATAGTAATGGTACTATTTGCAAGCACATAATTTAGGTTGTTTAGTATGGTAAGCAGTAGCGTATAATCTCCCACATGATAAATATCGTTGCCACTTCCTATCACCTGACTGTCAATATTTACATCGCCAATACCATCGCTAAAGGCAAAGTTGCTTATCATATAAGTCCACCTGCCCGTTTGTGACAGACCGGTATACCCTCCCTCATAGCTTTGGTTATAAAACTCTATGCCGTCCACTCTCCAAATTACATTAAGCGCTCTCTTTGTAACATTGATTTTGTTAAGAGCATTGGTTTTGCTAAGTTCAGTAAAGTATATATTATAATTGACTGGCTTTACTATGTCGCTTTCTTGCAACAAGAACTGCCCCGACACGCTTCCACTAAATGTAACCGCTATGTCAATACTAGTGCTTAATTCTTCCACCAAAAAGTTCCTAAGTGTCACTCTACTTGTGCTTATCAAATAATTTCTGCCCTGGTAGCTGTAGTCGCCTGTTGTGCCATAAGTATATTCTAGCGTTCCCCACTCAAAGTAAATATTATATGGGTTCACCGTCACAGGATAAGAATTGGTGGGCAAAATATAATTGCTGTTACCTATTAAGCTCACGCTACAAGAGTAACTTCCCACCGCAGTAATTGCAGAAATAACTATGTTACTAGCGTTCCTATATGTAAAAGCTAGGTTAGAAAGCGTTACTTCTTGGTTAATTACGCCCATTATTTCTACCACTAAAGTTATCGCCGACGCGCTAAAAACATAATTTTGCACAATGCCAATACCAATTTCTTTGGGCAAAATTTTTAGCGTAGCAGTGGCGGAATGTCCGTAGTAGTTGTCGCTTTCATTTACGGTGTAGCTCAAATTGTACTCACCAACATTAGCCGCGCTAGCGCTAACACCGCTTTTTTTGCAAGCAAAAACCGGCGTTGTTCCTTCTGGCAAAGTGCCTTCATACTCAAAGTTTTGTTCCACTCCGTAATCTTCTGAAGCGTAAATAAAAGTATATTCTGGTTGCGAAAATGCAAAACTTATTGGCATTTTGTCAATAATCATAATACAAGTATAATTTGTTTCCAAAAAGTTGGTAGTCGTGTCTCCAAGCGGAGTTACCGTTGCTATTATTTGATAACTACCTGCATTTGTTGGGTGAGCACTCTGCAATAAAGTTTCGCCCAAATAATACTTGTAGACTATCCCAACTTCAATGTCATTATCGGCAAAGTAGTCAATTATTCTGCTATATTCATTTCCGCTATATATGTATGTATAGTCGTCAAAGGAAGAACTTTGTCCTTGAACATTGTTCTTATACAAATATTCTAGATTAACTTTGTTAATAGTAAGCGTGCCAGATTCCACACTGACAGTGTAGTTCGTCGCATCAATGCCACCAATGGAAAGTTCTATCGAATAACTTTTTGCATCAAGAATGTCGCCACTAGTTTGCATAACTACCCCGTCATACACGCGATAAGTAAAAGGTCTATCGCTAAACACACTTTGCAATGTATCTCCTTGCGCAAGTCCGCTCCCAACGCTCCCAAAATCCGCTGAATTAAGCGCATAACCATAATTTCTCACAAGGTTGCTTACCGTAACTGTTAGCGGTATCTTTTTTATTTCAAAATATACCGTCAATTCTAAACTGTTATAGTTTGGTTTGCTAAAAATTGCCTTTGGATAGTAGTGCCCAACATCTTTGTTGGTGTTATTTTGGTACTGTACGCTCACCCCGTCACCCAAATTGGTGGCAACAAGGGACTGGCTCTGCCCGTTATAAAAGCTATCCGCCGACCCATTTATGCCCTTCGTTGCGAAATAAAAGGACATCTCCCCTTGCAAAAGGTCAATAGGATTAACCGTCAGCACTCCACTTGTCACAGTAATGTTATAACACTCTATGGTAAGTAAGCTAAACCCCAAATTGTACTGCCCTATGTTGTTACCACTAGTATAATTGGTGGTAAAATAAGTTGCATAATTATCAACCAAGTCGCCAATAGTTTTGCCACTGTCAGCGCTTACCAGTCCGCCAAGGCTAACACCTACATTTTCCCATACTATACTTTGCAAGTAGTCCACTTGATAATTACCGACAGTAAGCGTCATATTTGCTTTACTTATTACTATGTTCCTTGATTTGGTAAGGTCAAAATAATTTTTATTGCTAAAAACTACCGTTTGCTTATAAGTGCCTGGCATTATTATTTCGGATGCGTTTACTTGCACTCCGCCCCTACTAAAACTTTCGCTATACACATACCCATAGCCGTCAATGGCTACCTTGTTGGTAGGCTCGGGCGTAACAACTTCCAGCCTTGCGCCATTGTATGTAGCGTTTATATCGGCGAAACTTTCGTATTCCAAAGCAAGTGGTGGCACAGCCTTACTTATAACGAAAGTTTGCATGCTCCTTGCCGGCAAGTAGTTGGCATCCCCGTTGTAGTTTGCCGTCATTACATAACTGCCTGCGTTGTGCAAAATCTCGTCATGGAACGGCTCTCCGTTATATTTCCAAACAATACTTGCGCTTGTTGTCGCTCCCGTCTTTATGTACAGTTCCATGTCTTCCACATAATAGTTTGTTTCGCTATTATAAGTCTTTGTGCCGAAAGGATAACTTCTAAAGGGGGTAGCAAGTGAAGTTTTATACTTTTTGCCCGCCACTCTTAGTGTTGGATAATCCAAAAAAGTATTAACTTCATAGCCAAATACTGTGGTCATATCATAGGATGCTGCGTTCATTGTAAGGTAATCTAACTTTACATGTTCGCTAGCTGTACTGCTTCTTATTAGCCTATAGAGTCCTAATTCCCTGTTTATCGATGTATTTATCCCCGTATATGTGTTCGCAAAACTCGCTTGCACTAAGTTAATTGTGTTAGTTATTGTACCTTGTTGATTAGCAGTAATTCCATAGTTAGCATTGCCATAGTTTTGGCTAAGCAGTATGCTTCCCGTGTTTTGGTAGGTTATTCCGCTACTGTTATTTATTGGTGAAGTGACAGTAGCATAGTTTATAACTCTGTTTAGCGTTCCGCTGTTGCTTGACAGTATCCCTGCCGCATTTTCTCCGCTCACCGTGCCGTACGCTATTACATCCGTTATAGTATCCGTACTTGTTGTCGCAACCAAACTACCGCTAGTACTACTTACATTTCCGCTCACAATAATGTTAGTAATCTTGCCATAGTTATTTGAGCAAAAAATACTGCTAGCGTTGTCTCTAATGTATCCCCTAAAGAATAAATTAGAAATACTGCCATAGTTATTTATTGCAAAACTTTGATTAACAATGCCAATTATGCTATAACCGCCACCAAATAGTGTCGCTCTTAAATTAGTAAGTGGCAAGCTATTATTTGGGCTTATTTCGCTATTTATTACAATGTCATTTGTTAGTAAGGCAAAACCTTCCTGTTCGTCAAGTTTGGCAAGGTCGCTTGCGCTGGATATTTTGTATGGGTCAACTCTTGTGCCTGCTCCGTTAAGGCTAGCCGAAGGGGCTATTGGGGTAGTTGCTCCACCGCTATAGCCATAATTGTATGAGCCATTGTCATAGTAAATAGAAACATCGTCATCACTGCCTTGACAAATTTTTTCCACAGTAGTGGTCGCCAAGCAACCAATATTTAGGCAATTTATATCCAAACTGCTATCAAAAATATATTGTTTGTCCGATTGATAAAAGGCATAATTTTGCCCTTCAAAATTGATTGTGGCAGTACTGCTTGCAAGCCCTTTTATTATGGGCAGACTCTTTAGGTTGCAATCAAATGTCAATTTTGCATAAATGCTGTCACTGCCATAAAAAACTCTTAACTTATAAATATCCGAAGTGTTTGTTAATAGGAGTTCGTCAAAAGCACTGCTACCATTACTTAGGTACAAGCCCTTGTTTATTGGATATGAGTTGGTATAATAAAAGAACTGCGTTCCTAAATTGCTTTCCACAAAGTTGCTTTGCCAATCTGTAGTAAAATTCGCAAGCACTCCGCTTTGGTCATACATACCGAAGAAATCACTATAGGCGCAATAACTACTTTTTACGCTTGCTGTGCCATAATTATTCTGCACAAAGCCTTGGTTTAATGTAGTTGTTATTGCATTTTGTATGTCCACAGTAATTGACGAGCTAGCAACTGTGCCATTATTGAAGTTGAGTAAACAAATTAGCGGACTTGTAATTGGCGCAGAGTCTTCCAAAAAAGTGATGTTGACAAAAGCTGTGCTACTGTCAATAATGCCTGCAGTGGGAATAGTTGGCGTAACAGTGTTATTTTCTATCAAGTTGTTATAAGCAAGTAACGCAAGAAACGCGTTGCTGTCAATAAAGACGGTATAATTTATATCCCCCAAAAAGTGGCAGTTGCTTAATGTACCATAATTGTTTTCTGTCAGCCCCACAATCTTTGCCGACCTTGTGGCGGTAATTGTGCCAAAATTCACGCAATTAGTCATAGTGCCAAAGTTATTTTTTACTAAGCCTAGGAAATTTTTTGTTGCGCTCGTTCCAACTGGGGCAAAGTTACCCCAATAATTTACAGCAGTTACTGTGCCATAGTTCCCTTCTGCCAGTAAAAATTCTTGTGTGTTCTTTGCATTAACAAAGTTGATATTTTTTACCTGTGGAAAAATGTTTTTTGTACCTATAATGCCAAACAAAGCCTTGCTTTGGTTATAAATTTTGTGGTTATTGCCCTCAAATGTACCTTGAAAGCTAATAAAATACATCTCCAAATCCGCCAAATCAATGTCGCAATTAAGGGTGACAGTTTTGCCGTTAAAACTATAGATTGATTTGTTGTTGTATATGCTGGCGAAACTTCTAAAGTCAGCTTGAGTGTTTATAACAAAATTGGTTATGGAAGCATACGAAGAATAATCAGTGCCGGTATTAGCATTGGCATTTATAGGTGAGCTAATAATACCCAACATTGACAGAATAAAGGCAAAAATGACGGTTATAAATAGCAGACTGGCCCTTTTCTTCATAGTACTCCTTATATATAATATTTACTATATTATATCATATGTTTATATGCTAGGCAAGAGCTACAGTATAATTTAAGGCTATTTTATGTGTGAGTAAAAACAGAATATTTTGGTGATAAAAAGCGCAAAAATGAGAATTTTTTATGTTTTATTTGTTTTAATTATCTTTATTACTGATTCGGTATTTTGCAGTACAAAACCTATTAAAACGGGCAAATAGAATATTGCTATTCTCCAAAACAGCACTGCCCAAAAAATGTAACTTTGGCTTACAAATGCGGCAAAAATAGCATAAAAACTGAGTTCTGCTATACCTGCTCCGCCAGGCGTTGGGGCAAAGCTTGCCGAGTAGTTAACAAATATACAAAGTACTAGCGTTTTCCAATAAGTAATTTGGCTTACATTTAGCGCTTTCATTACAAAATAAGGAATAGAGTTAGCACCAAATAGTTCGATTAGGGATGCCAAAGCTATTACTATGATAACCCGTTTATTGGCAGATAGATTTTTTATACCACTAACAAAGCTATTGACTTCTTCATTCATTTTTGCAAGTTGTTTGTCGTAGTTTTTTACTAGCTTTATTTTGTGCAGAAAGGTAATAGCTCCCCTTCCTATCCCTTGTCCCACCTTTGGTTTGAAACAACATATCAGCATAAAAATAGGCACAGCAAGCCCCAAGAGGACACTAATAATTGCAGCTAACATTACATAAATATTGGCACTAATGCGTGACGCTATTAAAATTGTTATTACGGCTATTGCTGTAGTAAAGAATCTAATTATGTGACGGCTCATTGTCACCGCTCCGCTATCCCCTAAGCTAAGTCCGCCCGATACTAAGTAGGCTATTTGGAAGGGTTCTCCACCCGTTGCCCAAGGCGTAATGCGGTCATAATATCTGCCAAGTAGGGACACTTTTATTGCCAAACCTGCGCTTTTGTCCTTTCTTATCCTTTTAATTAGCGTATAAAACACTACAGAATCTGCCAAAATAATGGCAAAATAAATGGACAAGAACATTACTGTATACCACCAGTTTTTGCCGAGCAAGCTAAATGCTGCCCTGCCCGATACTTTGTCACCGCTTTTGTTTTCAAATAATATCAACCCACCAACAACAAGGGTATTTATCACAATAAAAGCTATATATGTAAGTATAGTTTTGCGCTTTTTTCGCTTTTGCTCCAGTAGCATATCCGCACCACTATTGATGCTATCTTGTGTGTTTGCTATAGCTTTATTTTCTTCTATCATAAAGACTTTCCCTATTTACTTAATATCTTATTTTATATATTTATGGTTCCCAAATATTGCTTAATGGCTACCCATAATGATTTATTTTAGATTTTCTGCGACAATAATTCCCGACAGAAATGCCCAGTGTAAGTTATATCCACCACAGTCACCATCAATGTTTAGTGCCTCTCCGCATGCGTAAAGATTGGGCACAATAACGCTTTGCAAATTATCGTCAAACTTATCAGTATCCAGCCCACCGCAAACTACCTGCGCATTTTTTATACTGCCTAACTTTATGTCGGTAAGTTCAAAGCTCTTAATTACTTCATATACAGGTTTTTGCATGCTTTCTGCTTGTTTTTCTACTGCTAAGGCAATTGCAGAATGTAGCATTCCGTCAATTGGATTATTATCTAAAAATCCTTTTACATCATCTTTGGCAAAATCTGGAGCAAAATCTATAAGTATTTTATACTCAGCATTATTTCTAGCAATGTATGATGACAATTCCATACTGACTATTCCGCTAATGCCGTTATCCTTAAATAGTATCTCTCCTTCTCTTTTTTCTTTAGTAGTATCACCGCATATTAGGCTAAGCATTACTTTGGCGCGCACCCCTGACAAACCTTTTATATATATAGTATCGCAAGTAAGTGGAACAATAGCAGGTCGAATGCTTGTACTATCGTGACCGAACTTTTTTACAAGGTGTAGGCTATTTTTACCCTTAGTTGCTTCACTGCCCGTACACAGCACACAACTTTTAGCACGATATTGATTGTTTATAATAAATATGCCGTCAAGATAATCAATATCAGTAACTTCGCTATTAACAAGTGTGTCAACACTGTTTAGTTTTCTTCTCATGGCATTAAGTACAGTAGTTGCGCTTTCGGAATAGGGATATATTCTATTACCAACAACCTTAGTTTTTACACCTAAAAAATCAAAGAACTGATAAACGCGCTCGCTTTTATCAATACATATTTTTGCAAACCTTTGATTATTATAGCCATTTATGGACATATCAATATTAGACAAATTCGCTTTGCCGTTACCTGTTAAAAGTAGCTTTTGCCCCACACGGCTTGCATACTCAAGCATAAGCACCTTTTGTCCTTTGTTATGCGCCACAATACCTGCCGTAAGTCCGCTTACACCTGCACCAATTATTATTACATCATACATATATAAATTTCACCATACTAATTTTTATATTCATTTTAACACATAATAACATAAAATAATATCAAATATACCACATTTATGTTATAATGACATATGTACTGACAATCATATTTAAGGACACTAATATGCGAAAAGATAAAAATGTAAAACCAAGACTAAGTGGCAAAGAATATATGCTTATTCTTTTGGACTTGTTTTGGACATTTTTCAAAATCGGCATAACTAGTTTTGGCGGTGGGTACACTATGGTTTCTCTCATAGAAAGAGAAGTTGTAGGCAAAAAACAGTGGCTAGGTAGTGAAGATATGCTCAATATTTTTGCCATAGCTGAGACAACCCCAGGTCCAATATCCATCAATACAAGCACATATGTTGGCTACCACAAGGCAGGAGTTGTCGGCGCGGCTGCATCAACTTTGGGTGTGGTACTGCCTTCATTTATAATTATTTTTGTAATTAGCTTTTTTATAGAATTTTTCCAAACTAACCTTTGGCTTGGCTATGCTCTTAAAGGCATGAGAATAGGAGCTTTAGCGCTAATCCTTGGTGCAGTGCTTAATATGTATAAAAAGATAGAAAAAACTATTTTTGGTTTAATAATACTTGCCTTTACCTTTTTAATAACATTATTTACTGATTTTAGCATAATATACACTCTGCTAATATGCGCGGCAGTTGGTATAATCTACTGCTTTATTGTGCGCCTTGTTAAATACATTAAAGAGGTGAATTTATGATTTACCTACAACTTTTTTGGGTGTTTTTTAGAATAGGACTTTTCACAATTGGCGGTGGTTATGCAATGATACCGCTAATAAATGCCGAAGTAATTGCAAACAACTGGCTAGATAACGAAATGCTTATTAACTTTATTGCAATTAGCGAGTCCACTCCTGGACCTTTCGCGGTGAATATAGCAACATTTGTCGGCACTTCTATGGGCGGTTTTTGGGGGGCTGTGGTCGCAACGCTAGGCGTTGTTATGCCGTCCTTTATTATCATACTGTTTATCGCAATGTTTTTCCGCAAAATAAACGAGAAACAAGTAGTAAAAGACGCTTTTTTTGCCCTTAGACCGGCAGTTATTGGACTGATATTTTTTGCTTTTTTTAACCTAAGCCGACAAACTTTCTTTGGCGGATTTTCCATAAAAAACTTTGATAGTGCAAAAAATATCGATATAGTAGCTATAATAATCTTTGCTATCTTGTTCACATTATACAAAATTCCCTACAAAATCAAGGCAAAAAGCTACAAAATGCACCCCATTGTGTTAATTGCCCTTAGCGCGGCAGTTGGTGTGGTTGTTTACGGAGTCATTCTTAAATAGTCTAGTCGCTTTTCGGTGGACATTTTTATTGCAATAATTGTATATATATGATAAAATTTATGATAATATAGCAAAAAGGACAAACAAATGATTTTACTAATGGATGTTGGCAACAGCAATATAAAAATTGGACTAGCTAACGAGCAAAAAACCGTAAAAACTTGGAGAATTGCCACAGATACCAACAAAACCGCTGATGAATTCGGCATGATACTATTTGATTTGTTGGAGCAAAACAATTACAAATTTGAAGATATTGATGGCATAATCATTAGCAGTGTAGCCCCTAGTATCAACTATACGCTAGAGCATATGTGCCTTTATTATATGCATGTTAAGCCCATTATGGTTTCTCACAGTATCAATTTGGGTGGACTTACTATAGACTACAACAAACAAGAACTAGGTAGTGACCGTATAGTAAACGCAGTTGCTGCATACAAGAATTATGGCGGACCAGTAATTACCGTGGACTTTGGCAGCGCGACAACTTTCGGTGTCATTGATAGTAACGGTGTGTTCGTAGGTGGACTTATTGCCCCTGGTATAAAGTCAAGCACAGAAAGTTTGGTTAATATCACCGCAAAGTTGCCCAGAATTGAGCTAGTTATGCCCGATTCTATTATAGGCAAAAATACTGTTGCCAATATGCAAGCAGGTATTATTTATGGTTTTACCGGTCTAGTTGACTACATTGTGCGCGGAATAAAGGCAGAAAAAGGCTTCGAAAACGCCAAAGTTGTTGCTACAGGCGGTATGAGTCAACTGCTCATCCAAGACAGCAAGAACAACTTGGTTGATGTAATTGACCGCGCCCTTAGCTTGAAGGGATTACGCATTTTATATGACGAAAACAAATAGATATTTAAGGAGAGAACTATGAAAAAAATAGGAGTAGCGTTATTGGGACTAGGCACCGTGGGCGGTGGCACCTATCGTATTTTGAAAAAAAATTACGAAACTATCAAAAAAAATGACAGAGTGGATATTTCTATCCTACATATATTAGAAAAAGATATTACTAAGGCTAAGGCTCTTGGTGTTGATTTAAGCATTGTTTCTACTGACATAAACAATGTTATTAACAATCCTGATATTCACATTGTAGCGGAGTTTTTCGGCGGAATAGAGCCTGCCAAATCCTTCCTTATTAAGTGTCTACTTGCCGGCAAAAGCATAGTAACTGCCAACAAAGAACTTTTTAGCAAGCACTGGGACGAACTAGAAGCGGCAGCAAAAAAAGGCAAAGCAGGATTGTACTTTGAAGCAAGTTGTGTGGGCGGTGTGCCAATTATTCGCACACTAACTGAGAGCATGCAAGGTAACAACATTTTATCGCTTATGGGCATTGTTAATGGTACAACTAACTTTATCCTCTCCAAAATGGCAGATGAAGGGCTAGAATATGCAGATGTTCTCAAACAAGCGCAAGACCTTGGCTATGCTGAAGCTAACCCATCTGCCGATGTAGACGGCTTTGACAGCATGTACAAACTAAGCATTTTAAGTTCTCTTGCCTTCCACAAAAAGGTGCCAATCTCCAAAATATACCGTGAAGGTATCAGTAAGGTAAGCAAAATTGACATAGAATATGGCAAACAAATGGGCTACACGCTAAAACTTCTTGCTATTGCCAAAATGGTTGAAGGCAAAATTGAAGCGCGCGTACACCCTGCTTTTATTCCCGATACCCACCCCTTAGCCAGCGTAAAAGGCAGTTTTAACGCCGTTCATATCTTTGGTGACAATGTGGGCGACATAATGCTTTATGGCAGGGGCGCAGGAGATTTGCCTACTGGAAGCGCCATTGTGAGCGACATAGTCTTTGCCGCAAATAGCAAACCAAAATATACCACCTTCAAAAACAGCAATGATGTTAGCGACAGCGGTTTTAGCAAGGATTTTCAATGTGAATATTACATCCGCATGAATGTTGACGACAAAGCTGGTGTTCTTGCAAAAATTGCCGGTGTTTTTGGCAGAAATAATGTGAGTATCAACACCATGCAACAACAAGCCAAGGCAGGCAAAGCAACAATAATATTCTTAATTCACAAAACCGGAGAAAACAATCTAAATAAGGCAATAAGACAGCTAGAACTTATGGAAGAAATAAAGAGTATCGATGCCATAATAAGGGTTGAAGAATAATTTTTTTCTTAAATAATCAAAAAGACTGTACAGTAGTTTTTGTACAGTCTTTTTTTCACATAAAAAAGAATAGTTTTCCATAAAAAGAATAGTTTTGCATAGAAAACAATTAAGGTTGTACAGTGGTAATTGTACAGTCTTTTTTGCACAAAAAAAGTGGAGCTGCTTTAGCTCCACCTTAATTCTTAGTTTGTACTAGTCTACAAGCTCTAAGATACACATTGCTGCGTCATCTCCGCGCCTGTTTGGTAGCTTAATAATACGAGTGTATCCGCCGCCTTGACCTTTTTCTTGCTCTCTCTTGTCATACTTGGGAGCATACTCTCCAAAAACTTTTTCTATCAAAGGATGTTTGATATCTGCTGTTCTCTCACGGAAATTAGCCTTGCTTTCCTTAGCAACTGGTTGCTCTTTTAGGTCAGCTAAACAAGCCATAAGCTTTCTTCTTGCAGCAAGCTTTTTGGGACCGTCATTGGTGAATTCTACATCTATCTTTTCGTCCTTTTGGTTGGTCTTTTGCTTTGTTACAGTAACAGTATCTTGGTAGCTACGGACAGCAAGTGTGATTAACTTTTCTGCTACTTTCCTTACTTCTTTTGCTCTTTCTACCGTTGTTTCAATCTTCCCATTCCAAAGTAGCTGTGTAGCTTGACTGTAAATAAGCTGTAACCTTTGGTCTGTTCTTTTACCTAGTTTGCGATTTTGTGCCATTTATAGTTCTCCTCTTACTCATCTTTATTATAAAGCGTTAATCCAAAGCCAGCTAGCTTCTTTATAACCTCATCTAGTGACTTGCGCCCCAAGTTCCTTACCTTCAACATATCGTCTTCGCTTCTCTTTACCAAGTCGTCAACGGTGTATATGCCAGCTCTCTTTAGACAGTTTAGTGGACGAACGCTTAGGTCAAGTTCTTCTATACTCATATATAGAGCCTTTTCCTTTTCATCTTCATCCTTGCTCACAAGAATATCAATGTCGCTCATTTCGTCAACTAGATTAACAAATAGCTTTAAGTGGTCGCTCATAATCTTTGCAGCTAGGCTAATTACCTTTCTGGGAGAAGATGTAGCGTTGGTCTTAACATCTATTGTTAGTTTGTCATAATCGATTGATTGCTCTACACGAGTAGCTTCTACAGCGTAACTAACAGCAACTACTGGTGAAAAAAGTGAATCTATTGGAATATAACCTATAGGTTGTTGTGCTTGTGGCTTGTTGTTTGGTCCAGAAACATAACCTCTTCCTGTCCCAATAGTAAGTGTCATATCCAAAGTATAACCATCTTCCAATGTGCAAATAAAGGTTTCTGGGTTCATAATCTCTATGTCGCTTGGTAGGTCAATATCTTTGGCAGTAACTGTGCCGCCTGTGGTTTTTAGCAGTCTAACTTTTGCCGGAGTAAATATCTCTTCTGTGAATACCTTTACAGCCACATCCTTTAGATTAAGAATAATCTCTGCAACATCTTCCTTTATCCCGGGAATGGTGCTAAATTCATGCTTTACACCCTCAATCTGAATACCAATAATAGCTGCGCCTGGTAAGGCTGTGCATAGTATTCTTCTGATACAATTCCCAATGGTGGTGCCGTATCCTCTTTCCAACGGTTCCAAAACAAAGCTCGCTTGAGCCTCGCTTGCGCCAACTATCTCGGTAATTTTCGGTTTTACTATTTCCATCATTGTGACAGTTCCTCCTATTTATGCTGTATTATTTGGAATACAACTCGACAATCATGTGCTCTGCTATTGTCATGTCGATATCTTCACGGGCAGGTAAGCTAACAATGCTTCCTTTGAGCGTTGAAGGATCAAACTCTAGCCATTTCAAACTGTTATTAACTTTGACAGTCTTCAAATCAGTAAAGAATACATTAGCTTGCTTGTTTTCTTTTACTTGAATGATGTCACCAGCTTTTACCAAATAACTAGGGATATTTACTGTATGTCCATTAACTGTAATGTGACCATGGTTTACTATTTGTCTAGCTTGTGCACGGCTTACGCCAATACCCATTCTGTATACTGCATTATCTAGTCTTCTTTCGATTAAGATAAGCATATTTTCGCCTGTTGCTCCGCGCATTTTGTCAGCCATCAAATAATACTTGTGGAATTGCTTTTCTGTTAAGCCATATATTCTCTTGGCCTTTTGCTTTTCTCTAAGCTGAACGCTATATGGTGAGGGCTTTCTTCTAGAAATCCCGTGTACTCCTGGAGGTGTTTGACGCTTCAAGAATATGCACTTCTCTGAATAGCACTTGTCACCTTTTAAGAATAATTTGCTACCTTCTCTTCTGCAAAGACGGCAATCTGGTCCTGTATATTTCGCCATTTTATGTTACCTCCTAATTACAACCTTCTACGCTTGGGCGGACGGCATCCATTATGAGGAATGGGTGAAACATCCTTGATCATAGTAATATCAACATCGCATGCCTGTATCGCTCTTATGCTAGGCTCTCTGCCTTGTCCTGTACCCTTGATATAAACTTCTACCTTTCGTAGTCCATGAGCTTTCGCTTCATTAACTGCTTTTTCGGTGGATTGAGTAGCAGCAAAAGCAGTCTCTTTCCTTGCGCCCTTTAGTCCAAGAACGCCAGAAGATGCCCAGCTTATAGTGTTGCCCATCATGTCGGTTACGGTAACAATGGTGTTGTTGTGCGTGGTATGAATATGCACTTGACCTTTGTCAATACGCTTAATGTCTTTTCTCTTTTTTATAGTAGATTTTCTAACAGCCATTTTTTGTTACCTCCTATCCCTTCTTAGAACGGCTTACCGTGCGCTTAGGTCCCTTACGGGTGCGGGCGTTTTGTTTGGTGCTCTGTCCTCTTACGGGCAGTCCCTTTCTATGTCTAACACCTCTGTAACATCCAATGTCTTTTAATCTCTTTATGTCTAACATTATTTCTTTACGCAAGTCGCCTTCTACATGCATATTCGTTTCTATGTAATCACGAATAAGAGCAACTTGGTCTTCGGACAAGTCCTTTACTCTAATATCGGGGCTTATGCCGGTAACTTCCAAAATCTTGTTGGAAGTTGCTTTACCGATACCGAAAATATAGGTTAATCCGATTTCTACTCTCTTTTCACGGGGTAAATCTACACCTGCTATAC
>CAYJBW010000012.1:0-27977 GCA_964368255.1 uncultured Christensenella sp. | reverse complement strand
GGTATCATTAGTTTATAATAATAATATACTACCGATTAGTAAGGTAAAGGAGAAATATATGCAGGTCAAGGAAATGTTTAATCTTTGGTATGATAATGTATGCGACTGCGAAATTAAGGAATTAGAGTCTATTAAGGATGACGAAAAAGAAATTAATGAACGGTTCGCTCTCCCGCTCTCTTTTGGCACCGCCGGAATGAGGGGAATCGTGGGTGTAGGCACCTTTAGAATGAACAATTATACTGTGGCAAGAGCAACGAGCGGATTAGCTCAGTTTATCAATACAATTAAGGGCGCAAATGAAAGGGGAGTAGTTATTAGTTACGACACCCGTAGGTTTAGTTTGGAGTTTGCCAAAAAAGTTGCGTGCGTGCTTTCCAATGCAAAAATCAAGAGCTATTTGTTTGAAAATGTTCACCCAGTACCGATGTGTAGCTTTGCTATCCGCCACCTGAACGCTATAGCAGGCGTTATGATAACAGCTAGCCACAACCCCAAAGAATATAATGGTTACAAAGTTTATGGCGAAGACGGCGCGCAAATGAGCATAGAAGATACAGCAGCCGTTGTTAAGTACATTGATGCTATAACAGACTATTTTTCTGTGGAAGAAGACAAAGTTAAGTTTCCCCGTCATATGACAGGACTAGATAACTATAAAGTCAACGACTATATAACCATAATTGGCAAAAGCGTAGACGATGTTTATTATGAAAACATTCTAAAGCTAAGCCTGTCTCCCAAAGCTGTGCAAAAATACGGCAAGGAAATAAAAATTGTATATACTCCCATTCACGGTTCGGGGTATATTCCTGTTACTACCGTTTTTGAAAAGATGGGTATCAATGTACACTGCGTAAAGTCACAGTGCCAACCCGATACTGAGTTTTCCACAGTTTCCGCCCCCAATCCAGAAAATCCATCGGCACTTAAAATGGGCATATCGCTGGGCAACCGCATAGGCGCCGATGTAGTTATTGGCACAGACCCCGACTGTGACAGAGTGGGTATTGCGGTAAGAGACTTCCAAGGTGAATTTGTCATGCTAAACGGCAACCAAATAGGTGTGCTACTTCTTGATTATATCCTTAACAGGCTATCACAAGAAGGCAAACTACCTAAGAATGCCGCTGTTGTAAAAACCATAGTAACAACCACACTAGCGGACAGAATTTGCAAAGATTTTGGCGTTACTGTTTTTAATGTTCTAACTGGATTTAAGTTCATTGGTGAAAAAATTAAAGAGTGGGAAAAAACTAACGAGTACACCTATGTTTTTGGCTTTGAAGAGAGTTTTGGCTACCTTATGGGTACTCACGCCAGGGATAAAGATGCAGTGGTTGCTAGTATGCTTATTGCAGAAATGGCTTGTTATTATGAGTCCATTGGTAAGGGACTATTTGATAGATTAAATGAGATTTTCCGTACCTATGGCTATTATCGCGAAGAAGTGGACTCCATAGCCTACAGCGGAGTTAGCGCAATGGAAGATATGGGCGAAGCTATGCGCAAACTTAGAGCCAAGCAAATCACCAGAATAAGTGACGACAAAATTTATTATGTATCCGACTACTTAAAGAAAACTACAGTTTTCGCAGACGGCACAGTAGAAAATATCACCTTGCCCACATCCGATGCTATCAAGTTCGGACTAGAAAATGACCAATTTATCTGTGTGCGCCCTTCAGGCACTGAGCCAAAGTTAAAAGTGTATGTACTTTGTTATAGCGACTCTTTTAATAGTTCCAAGTTCAAGGCAAGCATGCTAATGGAAGGTATAAAAGCAGAGCTATAAACTTACTTTTTCCTAAAAAAATATGCACTCCCAAAAATATCTAATTTGGGGGTGCATTTCTTTTTATAGTTACCTTGACTTGTAATATGCTATATTACCACAGGTTCTCCATTCTTTCGCAGAACGCGTACATATTTTTGATTTCTAGCTTAGTGCCGTCATCGACTTGCAGTATGCAGTATTACCACAAGTTCTCCATTCTTTCGCAGAACGCGTACATATCTTTGATTTCTAGCTTAGTGCCGTCATCGAGTGTCACTGTGCCGTTCCAGTAGCCGTGTACTTGATGGCACCTAGCACCAATAAGTCCGGCAACTTTTACACCTGTAGCGTTATCAAAAAATGGTGTCATGGTCAAATCAAATCTACCGCTTTCTTCCACAAACACCCAAGGCTCCATCCATCTGCCTTTGGGACTTACCTTTACATCGACCTTCCCCAATTTATGACACTTCCCCTCAAAAAACAGCGCAGTTTCTGTGGCATTACTTTCGTCACCAAAGCCCCAAGTTATTTCAAAACCAAATAGTTTGCCGTCAAGTACTGTGGAGCCGTTGCCCCAATACCAAGTATTCTTGTGTGGCCATACTCCCCTGCCCCAGTCCAGCACGCCAAAAGTATCTTCTTTGGTAAATTCAAAAACCTTTTCACCGACAACAACCTTGCCTTCTGCTGGCATACAATTTATTTTATTTGTATAAAAGAACCTTCCCTTTTTTGCAAAAGGTGTGGCAATGGTAATAGATTCATGATTTGGTAACATTTCCATAACAAATTCCATAGAAAAAGGTTGTCCGCTTGTATCGGCAAACCTTATTTTGCGTGTGCTTTCATTTACTTCAATATCCAGTGTGGTTTTGCCCTTAGCAAAGTGAAATTCGTGAGGCACATCGCCGTTTCTTGGCATAGCATAGCGGTTTTTGGTAAAGAGCGCTAAACTTGTTTTTGCATAACTCTTACCAGTTTTTAGGTCCACGAGAGTAGCCGTTGCTGCCGCGCCTATAGAAATATTAGCGAAACAGATTTGCACCATAAAGCGGTCATTACCTACCTGGTAAAAGTCCCATTCCTTTATTCTCCACTTAGGCGCGGAAATATCTTCTCTATTGTATAGATATAAATTCCTTCTGCACCAACCAGCATTATTTAGCATTCCGTCGCTATTTAGTAACTTTGTTTGTTTGGTAATTTCGTTTTGTTTTTGCATAACTTCCACTCCTGCGTATTTTAGTTAAATTGTATAACAAAGTAGCAGCGCTGTCAATAAACAACTTTTTTGTTACTAACTTACTTACTTTATCTGGACTGCTAATATTTGTTTATGTTTACTTCTATGTAAAAATGCGTTATAATATATTAGTTAAAAATTACGGAGGTAGTATTATGCTTGGAACAAAAGAGATAATAAAAAAGACAGAAAAGTACGGAGCTAATAATTACAAACCTAAAGATGTAGTTATTGTTAAAGGAGAGGGCGCAATCGTGTACAACCCTGAAGGCGAAAAGTTCTTTGATATGCTTTCCGCTTACTCTGCACTTAATTTTGGTCATTGTCACCCCGAGCTAATCGAAGCAGCTAAAGCTCAACTAGACAAAGTTACTCTTACTTCGCGCGCCTTTCATAATGCTGTGCTTTGCGAGTTTTACCAAAAACTTTGTGAGCTAACCAATAAAGAAAAGATACTCCCTATGAACACCGGAGCTGAGGCGGTAGAAACTGCATTAAAGACAGCTAGGCGTTGGGGTAATTTCGTTAAGGGTGTGCCTAATGGTAGTCAAGAAATAATTGTGTGCAAAAACAACTTTCACGGGCGCACAATCTCAATTATATCAATGAGTACGGACAGCAACGCTCGTAACGGCTTCGGTCCCTACACAAAGGGTTTTGTTGTTATAGAATACGGCAACGCTGACGCGCTGAAAAATGCAATTACGCCTAACACTGTGGCTTTTTTGGTGGAACCTATTCAAGGGGAAGCAGGCATAATTATTCCGCCAAACAACTATCTAAAAGAAGTAAGGAAGATTTGCACAGATAATAACATACTTTTTATAGCTGACGAAGTGCAAACAGGCTTTGCAAGAACGGGCAAAATGTTTGCTTGCATGCACGAAGATGTGGAGCCGGATATTTATGTTATGGGCAAAGCTTTAGGTGGCGGAGTGCTACCAATTAGCGCAATAGCTTCAAATAATGACATTATGGGCGTTTTTAACCCAGGTTCTCACGGCAGTACCTTTGGTGGCAATCCCCTTGCTTGCGCGGTAGCTATCAAAGCATTAGAAATACTAGTTCGTGACGACTATGCTAAGCAAGCCCAAGAAAAGGGCAAGTACTTTATGGACGGGCTAAAGAAAATAAAGAATGAAGATATTGTAGAAATACGGGGCAAAGGACTACTGATTGGTGTAGAATTTAATAGGAATGCTACAGAATATGTCAACAAACTTATAGCAAACGGAGTTCTTGCCAAAGACACCCACCAAAATATTATCCGCTTTGCACCCCCAATAATAATTACTTATGACCAACTTGATAAAGCTCTTGAGCTTATAAATATTGCATTTACAAAATGATAAATTACGATTATATTTGTCCTAAATGCGCCAAATCTCTCACAAAAAGTGGCAATAGTTATATTTGTGAAGATAATCATTGTTATGACATAGCAAAAAGTGGCTATGTCAATTTGGTACTTGCCAACCAAAAAAACTCCGCAGATGCTGGCGACAACAAAGAAATGATAGTAGCGCGCCTAAGCGTAATGGATAACGACTATTACAAAAAACTAACGGATGACATTATTTCCATAATAAATGACAACGAAAACTATTCTATCTTAGATGCTGGCTGTGGTGTAGGTTATGTTCCCTACCGCCTTGCTAAGCACTTCCCCTCTAGCAAAATAGTTGGACTAGATATATCCAAGAATGCCATTCTTGCCGCAAGCAAAAAGTACAAGGATATTAACTTTGCCGTGGCAAGTAGTATTAGATTACCTATAAAAAGCCAAAGCGTAAATGCGCTTATTTGCGCCTTTGCACCCGTTTTCCCTACCGAATTTGCTAGAGTTCTTAATCGTGGCGGCATATTCCTTCGCGTTGTTCCGGGCAAAAGACATCTATATTCTTTGAAAGAAATACTGTATGATACCCCATACGAAAATGAACTTGACCCCCTGGAAATTGACGGTTTTAGCTACGAAAAAACGGTGGAAAGTAAAGCTTCCATTGTAGCAGAAGGCGAGCTACTCCACTCCATAGTAAAAATGACACCCTACTATTATCACACCAGAAAAAGTGATATAGAAAGGTTGCTTGAAATAGGCTGTGCTACAGTTAATTTAGAGTTCGATATAAGAATTTATCGTAAAAAGTAACTTTTGCTAAATATTTAGCAGTCTTTTTATGTTTTTTGCCAAAATAAGTTGTCTTTGTTCTTCCGTTAAATCTAATGCTAAAAATTTATTTAGTTCTTGTGTGTGGTCCCACATTGGGAAGTCCACGCCAAAAAAGAACCATTGCGCCCCAAAAAAGTCAATAATGTTCTTGGCTTCTTCTTTGCTCAAAAACTCCAAACTACTACTTGTATCTAAGTAGACATTGCCTAAGTTCTTGTAGCAAGCAATTTGTTCCCAACAAGAATACCCCCCAAAATGCGCGCCAATAACCGTCAAGTCCGGGTACTCTTGAGCAATTTTGGCAAGCCTTGCTGGTTTGGAATACTCAAAGCGTTTGTCACCTGTGTGAAAAAGTATAGGCAGTCTGTTTTGCGCTTTGTCGTATATCTTCTTTGCCACTTCTTCGTCAATAAAAAATCTTTGGAAGTCAGGGTGAAGTTTTATCCCCTTGAAGCCGTTATCTATGCTCCAACTGATTTCTGACTCAATCTCCTCACTGCTCATATTCGGATGCAAGGTAATAAAACCAACGAACTCACTATGCTTGTTCATTTCCGACAGAATAAACTCATTTATTGAGTGAACTTGATGCACAGTTGTTGCGCAAGAATGCACAACGAACTTGGATACTCCTGCTTCCTTGCCGTTCTTCAATAAATTCTGCACAGTGCCTTGGGGTTTGCTCATAGCAATCCCATAGAACTCACTTATGGAGTGAGTTGCCTTTTCTGCAATTTTGTCTGGGTATATATGTGCGTGAGCATCAATTATTTCATACATAGATGTTTTTCCTTTTCCAAATTCAAATAATTTTAGCACTTACAAAGGTATTAGTCAATTAGTTAGGTGGCGTATTGATTTTTTCCCTTATTTATGATAGAATAATAAAAAACTATAAGAGGTGTCTTTTATATGACGAAATTAAACGACCATTTGATCGCAAAAACCTTTCCTGTGGCGCTAAAGGAGAACATTATTATTAAGGATGGTTATCGCATTACTTTGCTTACTCCTTCCCTTGTTCGACTAGAAGTGCAAAAAGATAACAAGTTCAACGACTATGCAACTCAAGTTTTTTGGAACCGCAATTTGCCCGTTGTTGATTATAAAATCAAAGAAGACCTTGCTTCGCTACAAATAATAACTAGTAAAGTTGCTTTTTATTTTGACAAAGGCGTAGGTAAGATAACCAAAGTTTTGCTTTCTAGTAAATGGGTTGACTGCGACAACAAAAATAATCTTGGCGGTACTTGCCGTACATTAGACTTCCGTATTGGAGCAGTTGGCATTGGCAATGGACTACTCTCTCGTGACGGTGTGAGCGTTTATGAAGACGATAGCTTGCTACTTATTGACGGCAGAACAGCAAGTAAGCAGTATAAAGGCAGTGACACCTATATTTTTGCCTACGGCAACAGCTACCGCGAGTGTCTAAAAGATTTTTATGCTATATCTGGCAAAGTACCTATGCTGCCAAAGTATGTACTCGGCAACTGGTGGAGTCGATACAAGGCATACTCTCAAGAAGAATATATCGCCCTTATGGAGCGGTTTGAAAAGGAAAATATACCCCTTACCGTTGCCACCATTGACATGGACTGGCACTGGGTTGATGTAAACGAAAGATTTAATACCAACTACAAAGGCAACTTCTTTGTATATCCCCCAGGATGGACGGGATATAGTTGGAATACCGAACTTTTCCCCGATTATAGAACGTTCCTAAAATGGCTGGGCGACCACAACTATGCAATTACTGTTAATTTGCACCCAGCAGCCGGCATACGCTCCTTTGAAGATTGTTACGAAGCTATGGCAAAAGGCATGGGTATTGATCCAAAGAGCAAACAGGATATACCTTTTGACCTATCAGATAACAACTTTATTAACAACTACTTTGACGCTGTTCATCGCCCCTTTGAGAAAGAAGGAGTGGACTTCTGGTGGATTGACTGGCAACAGGGCAAAAAGTCCACTGTAGCAGATTTAGACCCGCTATGGGCGCTTAATCACTATCACTTCCTAGATAAGTCTTCAAGCAATGTGCGCGGAGTAATACTATCACGGTACAGTGGCTTAGGTTCTCACCGCTATCCGTTAGGTTTTTCTGGGGACACCTTTGTTTATTGGAAAAATCTAAAGTTCCAACCCTATTTTACCAGCACAGCAAGTAATGTGGGTTATGGTTGGTGGAGCCACGACATTGGCGGTCACCAACTGGGTGTTAGCAGTGAAGAAATGTACCTAAGGTGGTTGCAGTTCGGTGTGTTTAGTCCCGTTAACCGTCTACATTCTACTTCTCATGACCTACTTGGCAAGGAGCCTTGGTACCGTAGCGCGCCGATTAGAGAACTATCCAATAAGTTCTTGCGTTTGCGCCATGCGCTAATTCCCTACATTTACACCATGAACTACCTATCTCATACTGAAGGTCGTTCTCTGTGCGAGCCTATGTACTATTCTTATCCAGACAGCGAGATGAGCTACACCGTACCAAATCAATATACATTTGGCACTGAGCTTATTGTTAGTCCAGTGGTAAGCCCGAATGACAAAACGCTAAATATGGCAAAAACTGAAGTTTGGTTACCCGAAGGACGATATACAGATATCTTTACTGGCAAAATATATCAAGGTGGAAGGAAGTATATAATGTTCCGCGATATTGATTCTATTCCTGCCCTAGCTAAGGAAGGAGCCATTATTCCGCTAGCGCAAACAACGGACAATAGTATTGACAACCCCGCTAAACTAGAACTGCTTATCTATCGTGGCAACAATTCCTTTACACTATACGAAGATGATGGTATATCCTATGACTTTGAGCAAGGCAAGTTTGCAAAAACTGAGTATGCTATCAAAGAAGACAAAGATACCATAACATTTGACATTGCGAAAGTTTTTGGTGACCCGTCTTTAGTTCCAGCAAAACGCTCCTACACACTTTGCTTTAAGGATATAGTAAAGGGCGACATTAGTATTGACGGAAAAAAGATAGATTTTGCAGAAAAGATTGTTGTTGAAGTGGACTCAACTAAGGGCGGAAGTATAGTTATTACTAACTGTGAGTATCTAAGTAATGGAGACCCTATAGCATGCGCTAAACAAATACTTAGTCGTGGCAACGGTAGCAATATACTCCGAATGCTCAACTACAGAGGTATGGAAATAATAAAGGATAGTAACGAATTCTATAAGAGAATAAAGCGTTCTTGCTTCTCAAAAAATATGAAACTAGCTATAAAAGAAGCAATGGATAGGTAAACTAATTTTGCACCAAAGTACTAAAAAGATAAAACCGCATATTTTATGCGGTTTTTCTCAATTTTCCATTCAAAGTTTCTATAAGAATAATTTGTATTAGCATTAGCCCCATTAGGACATAGGGAAGAATTGCAAATGTTGTTCGGGCGGCAATCACCCCAAAAAGCGGTTGTATTAGTCCGCCCCCTATATATGCTGAAGCCATTTGGAAGCCCACAATATCGGCGGAAAATGCACTATCAAATCGGTCTTTAGTTGCATGAATTGTGCTAGGGAATATTGGCGCACAACCAAGTCCCACAAGTAGCATGCCAATTAGCGCTATGTTTTTACTAAAAGGTAGTGCCAAACAAATTGCTCCACAAATAACTACCGCCATACCATAGCGGATTAGTGTTTTGTCGGATAACTTCATTGCCAAAAAGCCCGAAAGTATTCTACCTGCTGTCACTCCACCATAGTATAGAGATACCCACAGTGCGGCAGTTGATGGGCTAGCTCCCCTGGTTTTTATCAAAAAAGTTGCGCCCCATACCCCAACGACCATTTCTATGCCACAGTAGCATGCTAGAGCAACTAGCACAAGGGACAAACCGCGCACCTTTGTCGGGCGAAACTTTTGCTTTTCATTGTCACTAGCTACTGCCACTTCATTTACACTTTTACTAGATATCTTTTTCCACAAAGGGAAAGCAATGACAACAATAACAAAAATGGCTAGTTGAATTAGCGCAATAGTTCTGTATCCACCGCGCCAATTATCACTTAGCAAAAATCTTGACATAATTATGGGGCTGACAGTAACACCTATTCCCCAAAAGCTGTGTAGCCAGTTCATATGCTGCGGCTTATAGTTCTTAGCTACATAGTCATTAAGGGCAGCATCAATTGCGCCTGCCCCAATGCCTAGCACTATAGCAAATAAAATAACGAAATATATATTTGGAGAATAAGAAATGCCAAGTAGTCCAATAACGGTAAATAGTATGGAAACTGTTGTCACCATGCCCGTGCCAAACTTTCTTATTAACTTACCTGCAAAAAAACTTGTGCTAACTGTGCCTAAGCCAATTATTACACTCACCAAACTGGCATAGCCTACATGCAAGTGAAAATCTATGTGCATAACAGGCCAAGTGACACCAAATAATGAGTCAGGAAGCCCCAAAGAAATGAAAGTAATATAAATAACTAACAATAATATAAATGCCATAATACTCCTTTTATCTAAAACATTATAAGCTAATTCTCCCCAAAAGGCAAGAATACTCTCTCTTAACAATTGCTTTTTTGCTTCCTTTAATGTAGAATAATAAATAAACCGTTTTGGAGGCAGAATGAGCTATACTTTTTTTCCCACTAACTACAAACCTGCGTTAAACCTGTACCAAACACAGGAAGCAATATCTTTTATAAAAAAGGAATTCCAAAAACGGCTAGCAAATAACTTAAATCTAAAGAGAGTATCTTCTCCCCTTTTTGTAGACTCAAGCAGCGGTCTAAATGACAACCTTAACGGCACAGAGCGTCCAGTCAAGTTCGACATTGCAGAAACCAAAACCTATGCGGAAGTTGTTCATTCTTTGGCAAAATGGAAAAGGTTTGCGCTGGGCAAATATCATTTTTCTCCCCTAGAAGGGCTGTACACCGATATGAACGCTATTCGCCGTGACGAAGATATGGACAATATCCACAGCATTTATGTGGACCAGTGGGACTGGGAAAAGGTAATAACTAGCGATACTCGCAATGTCCAGTACCTGAAAGACACGGTACGCGATATAGTTAGCGCCATATACGATACCAATATTGCGGTTATTGACAGATATAATACTTCACTCAAGCTAAAGCGCGAAGTAACTTTTATAACCTCTCAACAGCTAGAAGATATGTATCCAAATCTTACAGCCAAAGAACGGGAAAATACTTTTACCAAAAAAAACGGCACAGTGTTTATTATGCAAATTGGTGACTTGCTTAAGTCAGGTAGCAAGCACGACAACCGCGCGCCCGACTATGACGACTGGACACTTAATGGCGATATACTTATTTATAACGAAATTTTAGACATAGCTTTTGAGCTTTCTTCTATGGGCATAAGAGTGGACAAAGAAGCTATGCTTATTCAACTTAAAAAGGCGAATTGCATGGACAGGCTAGCCTTACCCTTCCACAAAGCATTAGTAAATGACGAGTTGCCCCTTACTATGGGTGGCGGAATAGGTCAATCACGCCTTTGCATGTTGCTGCTACAAAAGGCACATATAGGGGAAGTTCAATGTTCTATTTGGGATGAAGACACCCTTGCAAAATGCAAAAGCGCTAAGGTAGAGCTTTTATAGAAAGGATATTACAAATCCTATTACAAACACAACTAACACAGCTAAGGACAAAAACAAAAGAATGGCTAAATTTATAAGTAGTACATTCTTTTTTCCATTATAAATAGATTTTGGATTGGTGTTCATGTCTTTTATTAACTGTTCTTCTTGCTCAGCTGTTACTTCGTTAAAATTGTTTGGTTGCTTTCCTTCTTCATAAAGGGTATAAAAAGCGGGCGCGGTTGGATGGTCAAGAATTAGGGTTTCTTTGTCTAGTTTTTGTAGCCTTAGTAGCATAATGATGTCACCCGCTCCGCCACAAAGCAACATACAAAAAACCACTATCAGAAAAATATTGCCAAATAATGTGACAATAATTAGCGCAAATCCGGTTACTATAACAGGAATAATGAGCATTATTTTATAACTCTTTGCATGTATTGGTTTATCAATGTGACAATAGAGCATACCTTGCTTTATATTGATACCGAACTTTATTTGCTTAACGCTACACTTGCCAAAAATTATTGCCGAAAGGGCGTGAAACCCTTCATGGCAAATAAGTCCCACAATAAAAATTGCTACTACCAAAATTATGTCCAAATACACTTTGGTTGTTATGAGCAAGGGGGCTTTTACCGCAAAAAAGTTTATTGCCATGGCGCACAAAAATGATAATAAAAATATATATAAAGCTAGGTTGTTTATTTTGGATGTGTCAAACCTATGTAGTTGCTTTTTGTAGTCCATTATTATCTCCTTTTTTACTGAATTTGCAGCCACAATAATTCTGCCGATAAAGATTATATTCTGTACTCATAGCTATGCTTTGCTTGTACCCTTCTCTTTTCTTAAAGTCGGTGGGCAGATACTTTATGTTGTACTCTTCTTGCAAACTTAGTCCAACTTCGTTCACTTTCTTGGCATCTTTAAGGGGCGAGAGAGTAAGTGTTGTGGCAAAATAATCAAAATTAGGTTGCTCAGCCGTTTTTTCTAATCGCAAGCGGTAACAAAGGGCGCATCGGTCTCCGCGTTCTGGCGCATCTTCGTAGCCTGCTATTTTTTTGTAATACTCATCTGGAATAAATTTGCCTTCAATAAACTCAACTTTATTACCTGTAGGGAACTCTTTTATAAACCTTTTTTGCTCATTTAATCTAGCGTTATATTCTTCCAAAGTGTCAATATTCGGGTTATAAAAAAATACCGTCACATGGAAATATTTGCTTAGTTCCTTTATGCAATAGGTGGAGCAAGGCGCGCAACAACTATGCAAAATGAGCTTTGGCACAAAGTCAAGGCTCTCTATAATCTTGGTCATAGCTTTGTCGTAGTTTGTCATATCTCCATAAAATAAACGCCGTAATCCTTGCTCTCTATTGCAAGGCTGTAGCCCTTTATAAAATAATAGTTCTTTGCGTTGTTATCTTCTTTTAAGGCAATTAGCAAATCTTTCCCAGAATACTTTTTGTGGGCTTCCCCCGCAGCATATCGGTCGTAAATTTCGCTCTCTGCCAAATCTTGCCCAAAAAGATATTCCCCTGCTTCTTTTATATTCTTTTTGTCGTGCTTTTGGATATCTATGCCCACTTCACTTTTTGACACAGCAACCAAAGTATATTCTCCGCTATGCGACACAGAAAAGTATATATCCGCTCGCTTTTCTTGCAACCGAAAATGCGGTTTGCCTTCTCGCACAATTTCATAACTTTCTTCTACATTGTTGAATATCTGACAGTACTTTTTGTACGCTGACATTATAAGTACATTGGTTGGTTGGTGTTTTACGGTAAAAACTACTAACATTTATCTACCAAACATTGCTATTGTCGTTCTTATGAAGTCCCTATCAATATTATTTATTGCGCTGTAATTGGTTCTGTACCGCCAACAATTTTCTGCCTGTCCAGGAATATTCATTCTGGTATCACTGCCGTATCCACAAAGGTCTTGCATGGGTACAATGGCTATATCTGCGCTGGAAGCAAATAGCATTCTTACAAAGGCTTTGGTTGCTCTGCACTGTCCGCCACCACTTGCCCAACCATAACTTATATCACAGTTGACATATCGCAAGGCACCTTCTAGCGTTGTTTGGTCCAGACTTAGTAGCCAACCAAGTGTTGTGTCGTTGTCATGCGTACCAGTATATGCTACACACTCTTTGTCGTAGTTATGGGGTAAATGTTTGTTTGTCACATCTCCATTGAAGCCAAACTGCATAACACACATACCGGGGAAACCACACTTTTTGACAAAATCTTCTACTTCTTTGTCAATAAGCCCTAAGTCTTCGGCAATGATACTAGGACTATTCACAACTTTTTTTAGTTCCTTAAAAATAGCATCTCTTGGACCTTTTTCCCACCTGCCATTGACTGCAGTAGTTTCTGCGCTATCAACAGACCAATAATCGTATAGCCCCCTAAAGTGGTCTATTCTGAGAATGTCATACAATGATAGTGCGTGAGCTATTCTCTCCACCCACCACTTATAATTGTCCTTTGCCATTACCTTGTAATCATACAAAGGATTGCCCCACAGTTGTCCGTCCTTTGCAAAGTAATCGGGCGGTACTCCAGCAACCCTTATCGGGCAAAGGTTCTTATCAATTTGGAACAAACTAATATTTGCCCAAACATCCACACTGTCATAGCTCACATAAATGGGTAAATCTCCAAAAATCTTAATACCACAACGGTGCGCCACTTCCTTGATACTGTCCCACTGAGTATAAAACAAATATTGCTCAAAGCAATAATAATTCACGCTGTCATATTCGTTTCTGACAATTTCTTCTACAAGCTCTGGAGAATAATTGTTATAAATTCCCCACTCGCTCCAGCATTTTTGCATAAACTTATCTTTAAGTGTCTTAAAAACCGCATAATCAATTAGCCAGCCTTTGTTTTTTTCTTTGAATAGGTCAATGCTATTTTGAATGTTAGCATCCCGCCTGGAATAAGCCAATCTTAAATATTTAGCTTTTGTTTCTTTGGCAAAATCATAATTTGCTAAATAAATGTCGCCCTGATATTGGGCTTCTCTTATCTCGTCATTGCTCAAAAAAGGAACTCTTTCTAGGTCTATGTAAAGATAATTCCCTGCAAATGTAGAAATACCGCTATAAGGAGAATTGCCCCAACCAAGAGTGGTTATGGGCAGTGTCTGCCAAATTTTGAAACCCATAGATGCCATATCTTCTATGAACTCTTCGGTATCGCGCCCAAATCCCCCTATGCCATAATGCCCGGGCATGGAAGATACATTTATCATTATGCCGGCACTTCTCATATTATCTCCTCCTATTCTTGAACTTTGGGTTGTTCAAGAGTTCTCCTATAACAATGTGCTTAGCGTATTCACTAACAAATACTTCATCGTCTAGAATTTTGTAAGCATCATCAATTATCTTCTCTTTTTTGGGTGGCTCCGCCATCGCGCTAGCTTGCTCTAAATTTGGCACTGGCTTAATCGTGCTAGCCGTCTTAGGTTTTTTCGTCAAAAACTCATCAAACAATTGCATTTATTCTCCTAAGCAGGCTATGACACCGCCATAGCCTGCACTTTGTTTTCTTATTTCTTGCTGTCGCCCCCGCCCTTACTACCTTTTTCTGCATTGACAATGGCATTTCTCATGTTTGTGTCTGCATCAATGTTTTGCAAGTTATAGTAGTCCATAACGCCCATTTTGCCACTTCTAAGCGCTTCTGCCATTGCCTTAGGCACTTCTGCTTCCGCTTGAATAACCATAGCTCTCATCTCTTGACTGCGCGCTTTCATTTCTTGTTCGGTAGCAACTGCCATTGCGCGCTTTTCTTCTGCCTTTGCTTGCGCTATTCTCTTGTCTGCTTCCGCTTGGTCCATTTGCAGTTGTGCGCCAATGTTCCTACCCACATCAATGTCAGCAATGTCTATTGATAGTATTTCATAAGCTGTACCGCTGTCTAGTCCCTTGCCAAGCACTGTTTTGGATATTCTGTCGGGGTTCTCTAACACATCCTTGTGAGAAATAGCAGAACCAACAGTTGTAACAATACCTTCACCAACTCTAGCTATGATAGTTTCTTCTCCACTTCCGCCAATAAGACGAGAAATGTTCGCTCTAACGGTTACTTTCGCCTTACATCTTAGCTCAATGCCGTCCTTTGCTATGGCTGCAATTATCGGTGTTTCTATTACCTTTGGATTAACACTAACTTTAACTGCGTTAAGCACATCACGACCAGCAAGGTCAATAGCCATAGCAGTTTTTGTGGTTAACACAATATTTGCGCTGTGCGCAGAGATAAGCGCATTAACAACCTTTATTACATCGCCTTTCGCCATATAATGAGTTTCCATTTCTGTAATAGTAATATTCAGTCCTGCTTTCTTTGCAGTAATGAAAGCATCAACTATCATACCAATTTTTATCTTTCTAAGGCGCATCCCGACAAGTTTTCCCATAGAAATAGGCGCGCCGCTAACTAAAGCGCGGAACCAGATTGAAACGGGAACGATAGCAAAAAAAGCAATAATTGCCAATATCAAAATTACTATTCCTGCGACAAGACCACCAACATTAACACATAACAAACCTAACATAAAATCCTCCAATATATATTATTTTTCTAAACTTACTTCTATCTTTATACCTTCTACTGAACTAACCACAACATTACTGTCTTTTTCTATAAAAAAGTTATGCGCAACCACATCATAGGTTGTTCCGTCAATTATTACCTTTCCTGATGGACGCAAATCAGTAGCGGCAACACCTTTTTTTCCGACTAAGTTACCAAAATTCTGCGTGCCATCGCTATAATTAACATCAACAGCAGTAGAGTAGTGGGTAAAAAGGTCATTCTTCTTAAACCACTTTTTCTTAGTGGCATACACAAAAAAGCCAAAAGAACTGCCAGCTATAATTATTATTAACAAAATGAGTTGAAATATTTGTAAAGGCACATTGTCTTCTGATTGGTGTACTATGGCGCGCAAAATAATTGAGGCAATAAGAAGCACGCTACCTGTTATTCCAAATACGCCAAAACCTGGCTGAAAAATCTCAATTATTAGTAGCGCAAGTCCAACAATAAGACAAACTATGATATACCACTCCATATTGCTAAACAACAAACCAAACTGACGAAAAAATTCCATTTTATTACCCCTATTTTTTTATACTTTTATTATAGCTTTTTATTACTAGCTTGTCAATAATTCCCATAAACACAATAATACTAATAATATATAATACCTTAATAAGTATGCCCAAAAAGTATAAAAAAAGAGACGAAATATTACTTTCTTCGTCCCCTTTGTTTGGTATTGTTAGTACATTTTTACTGTTTCTTAGTCTTAGCTCCTGCCTATGCTCTCTTTGCATTCTTGAACAAATTGTTCTCTTAATCTAATCACATCCAGGTCAGCAAATTGTGCATTGCGACCAGATACGGTATAGGGTAAGCCCGTGCTTGAAGAACCTTTTGCGCGTCTTTGTTCTTTCATTTTTAACTCCGTTCCCATACCCCGTAAAAGTCCAATAAGCAGGTTATTTAGCACCATCCAAGCTGCCCAAATTAAGAAGTATTTTCTTAAAGAAAATAGTGTTGTTATTGCATACAATAACCCATTGCTATTTAACCAACCCATGCTTTGGTAGTCTAGCACGCCTTTTACCTGGTTGCTCGGTACTAGTTGTATCTCACCGTCTTTTGATATGCCAAGATAAATAGAAGAAGTTGTCAAGTCTTCGGTTAGGGCAGCTAAAAAGTTATCGTTAATTAAGCCTGCTGCAGAGCCAGAAAACTTTTCTGCTGTGGGGAAAAGCCCACTAATTGCTACACCCATTTCACCAAAAGAATCTATGAATTCTTGGTAGCCTTCTTCTGTTGCAAGGAAATCTATTGTAAGTAATGCCATAGGCTCTCCCAACATATCAAGAATGTTCCAATAAACTGGGTCTGTTGATATTTCCTTCTTTGCTTTGTCATACAAATAGTAGTCAAGCTTAGGAACATCTCTCTCGTCTAGTAGTAAATGTACAAGAACGCCTATTGTCATTCTGTCCCCCAAAGCTAGGTCTAAGTTCGGACCGCCAAAAGTAGCAAATCCTGCTTTATCAATGCTTGCAAAGTGTATGGTAAGCATAGCCTTTACTTCTTGATTCCTTATTCCTTCCTTTTGGTACTGAGCCAAAGTTTTTTTATTGAGGTTGCCATTATCTACATTGCGCTTAATGTATTCGTCCAATAGTCCTTTATTAACTAGACTTCTAGCTTGGTAGTTGTCCGCTAAATCTTCATAATAAATGGTGTTGGAAGTTGCGTCAGCCAAAAAGTCAGGCAAAGCTACATCAAGTAGCATCCAGAACCCACCAAGCAAACAGAAACAAAGTATCATAGCCACGAAAGTTTGGTGGTACAAATTCTTCTTGCCTTTTTTCTTAGCAGATTTTTTCATAGCCAAGCAAACAAACAGGTAAATAAGCGCAAAAACAACAGCAAGAATTAGTCCAACGAATACAAATACCCCGTAGCTAATTCCGCCCTTGATAATATTGAAGTTGTCATAGGCAATCAAACCTATAAGCGCAGGGAATCCTAGTATACTTAAAAGAATTATTAAGAATTTTTTCATTATTTCCTACCTCCCTTAGCTATTAAGGCAAAGACTTCTTCTTTTTTCCTTGCATTGTGATAATATAGCGCCATCATCATAGCGATTAGTCCGCCACAAACATACATATATCTTCTTGCCGCAAACAATGGGAAATATTTGGGTACATAGGAGTTGTATGCCTTTAGTTGATAAAGTTTGGTTAAATCATAAGCAAAAGTGCTTGATGGGTGACCAGAACTGCTAAAAGTAACTGCTCCAATATTGTCACCTAGTAGTACGCTTCCCACATTCGCGCCGTGGGTAGTTGCATAATACTTAGCATATGCGTATGCTCTCATTTCGTCATCTGCGATAAACTCCATAATGGGCTTGGTTGTTGGAGATTGATAGAAAAATAAGTTGCTTGTTAGCGGTAAAGTAGTAACTAATTCTTCAACAAAAGCAGGTGTAATGCCATGAGTGAACACCGCTTCATAGGCAGTAAGGTCAAGCCCTATTGCCTTGGTTACATTGTTAAGTTTGTTGAAGTTGATATCAGCAAGTAACTCCGAAATCGTCATTGCTTTAAAGGTTTCTACGGTAAGTACGGAGTCTGTTGCATAGTTTAGTACAGGAAGCAAAGCATCATAAACTACATCTAACAAACTTTCATCGATACCTTTTATCGTGCCTTCTACAAGCCCTAGTATAACACCAAGTTCCAAATTGTTGATTGCGGTACAAAGTGTAGCAAGATTAAGGTCTTCGTCAAGTAATCCTACAAGTGACTTAAAGTCTGACGGAATTAGGTCTTGTAATATTCCACCAATCAATGCATTGCCCAGTAGTTTGTCAACATGCTTGCCTAGTATAGCAAGAATATTATCTAGCTTATCCATTGTAAGCATGTGTTTATAGGCTGTGCCTTCCGCGCCGTACGCTGCCTTATATTCCGCAGTGTTTTTGTATGCGGTCCACTCGCTAGATGCCTTTGCTACAGCTAAAGCTGCCTCAAGTTCCACATCAGCATCTTTATCCTTGGCGGCAAACTTTGCTCTAGTTTCGTTAATGGTAATAAGAATTTCTACGGCTTCTTCCATACTAAATATATACCCGTCAGCATACATACCGTTGGGGCTTAAATATGCTTTGGTCTTTTTGTCTTGAGTAACTGCGCTACCGTCAGCATTTTTTTCTTTGTTATAGACCTTAGAAGTAACACCGACATTGTAAATGGTGCAGAACTCATTAACCATATCAGAATACTTGTCCGTCAAATCTGTTTTGTTGGAAGTTATCGTTTCGTAATAGTTGATTTGGTATTTGTAATCCTTTACTTCCACTCCCTTATATGCCGCATATTCTTCTTGCACTGACTCAATTTGTTTTTCTGCGTAGATATCGAAGGCAAAAGCTCCGCCAATGACAAAAATAATTGCAAACAACATTGACCATACCGTTCTGGTGCTTTTATTTTTGGAAACAATGCAAACAATTATTTGTAGTAATGTGACAATAAGCCAAATGGCGACAACCGCTGCCAACCCGTATAACCTAGTTTTGGTAAAAGCATCGTCATAAATCATACTGGTGCTACCAAAGAATACTAGCAGAATTAGCAGAGGAAAACCTAATAGATAGCATAGAGTCTGCAAAAAGCTATATTGCTTATGCTTCTTTCTCATTTTGTTGACATCCATTTATAAGTTCTCTCCTCAAAATATAATATTTAATCAACTTGCATTATACTATATATTAGCTTATCAAGTCAATATGTAAATTACTTTATTTGCCTGTGCAAAACAGCAAAAAAGGAAGGCAAAATAACCTTCCTTATAAGATATCCTATATTTTTACAAAAAATGTCAACTATTTATAAAAACAATTTCATTTCTTCCAAATTGCCTTGCAAAACCTCCAACATTACCGATGCAAAGTTAGTACTAGGGTCTTCGTTTGACTTTTTGTTTAATATTTTTGTTATGGAAATAATTCCCATATTTAACCCTTGTATCATTATTTCCGCAAGTTTGGAATTGCTTCTATTGCCTATTGTACTAACTAGCGTGCCAAAATACATTCTGCCACGAACTAGCGCATTGACTTTGCGAAGCTCAATATTAAATTTGTCTGCGTATGTTTCCATTTCTTTAACAATTGCCGAATAACCCTTGTATTGCTTTAATAAAAGGTTGCGAAATCCCCTATCACTGGATAGTGGGCGCAAATTTTCTACGGCGTACTTACCTAGAATGGCGTTGTGGTACACTTCCTGCAAATCTACTGGTTCTATTTTGGGTTCGGGAGTGGATAGTTGTTCGCACTCTCTTAGTAGACTCTTTACTTTTTCGTCTACTACCGGACTTCTTTCTAATCTTGTCTTGTTTTTGATGTCGTTCATATTTCCTCCGTTTTATGTTAGCTTGCTTACTTATCACAAAATTATGCAACTTTGTCATATTACTGCGATGTTTTGCAATTATTAGCATGCTAAGTTGAAGGAAAAACTTCCTAAGAGAATTTTTTAATACCACTCTCATAATAAAAAATCCTACCATAAAACTAAAAATAGTAAAAAAGTAAATTTGCCCGTAGCTAAGCACTTCCGTCAAAAACAAAAAGATTAAGCCACAAAACAAGACTGCGAAAAAGTCACAAAGAAAGGCTATAATTTGCAAGCGAAATACTTCTTTGAACATAAACAGTAGCTCATAAAAAAAATAGCCCAGCATCCCACTTGATAGGAACATTAAGCAAAGATAGGGCTGGCTCAAGGTAAAAAACATTATTTGAACAGCCTTTTTATCATAGATAATTTTTCTGCTTTGTTGTGGTAATTAGTACTAAACAACTTGCCGGAAATGGTCAAAAGTCCGGACAATATGTTCATATCTTCTACTAAAAAGTCCTGTCCCTTTATAGTAAGCGCATTGTCTGATAAAGTTATCACCACGGTTTTTTCGTCAAAATTATCTACACTATGCACTCCTGTAACAATAATTTTGCCATTTTCATAACGAAAACTATGGCTTTTTATGTTTTTTGTCTCCATATTTCACCCTTTAACGATAAAATATGCTACTACAATGTCAATTATAACCTTTTTAGATATTCTAACGCTTCTTTATAACCAGTAAAACCTTTACCCACAATAACCTTTTGGGCAAAAAGTGATATATAAGAAAATTTTCTGAACTCTTCTCTTTGTGATATGTCGGACAAATGCACTTCTACGGTGGGCAAATTTACCGCTTTCAGCGCATCCAAAATAGCTATGCTTGTGTGAGTATATGCGCCTGCATTTATGACTATGCCGTCAAACACCTTGTAAGATTTTTGTATAGTTTCCACAATTTCGCCTTCAAAGTTGGACTGAACGCACTCCACATCAATCTCTAGTTCTTTAGCGCAACTTATTATATAACTTTCTAGGTCTGCCAAACTTTTTTTACCATAAATTGCTGGCTCTCTCTTGCCAAGCATATTTAGGTTTACTCCGTTAATCACCAAAATTTTCATAATTGCTCCTTATTTCGTCTACTGTATTTAGATAGTTTTCGCCGTTACTAACAACAATGTCAGCAATGCTTTTATAAAGTGGCTCCCTAAGAGTGTACATCTCTTTTATGGTGTCGATATCTTTTGACAGCGGTCTGCCTATCTGCTCTAAAGAATTTATGTCACGCTTTATCCAAACAACAAATCCGCTTTTAAGTTTTTCTCTGTTTCTTTCGGACAAAACTGCTCCCCCACCAGTGGCAATAACGCAATTCTTATTTTTTATCGCATTTTCTATTACTTGTGACTCAACTTCTCGAAAATGCTCTTCCCCTTTTTCGCGGAAAATGTCAGTAATCTTCATTTTGACTTGCTTTTCTATTTCTTCATCGGTATCAATATACTGTTTGTCTAGACTCTGTGCAAGTGCCTTACCTATGGTGCTTTTGCCACTACCTGGCATGCCAATCAAAACAATATTGGTATTTGCGCGCCAAAGCCTTTTACAAATATCATTTATGCTATATTCTTTGTTGTCACCAACAAACAAGTTTCTTGCGCCCACCGCTTGAGCTACTAGCATAATTAGCCCATTCCCGCAAGGTATGCCTAAACTTTCTGCTTGAATAATCAAATTAGTCTTTAGCGGATTATAAATAGCGTCAAACACTCCCAGTATTTTCCCAAACTTTGTTAGGTCAACGGGGCTAGCAAAATTGTTTGGATACATTCCCACAGGCGTTGTGTTTATTATCACATCTTGTGGCTGGTTGTAACAGTTGTCATAATTGATTTTTCCCGTCCTAGACACAATGTTTATACTTTTTGCGCCCATTTTTTGACAGACATATTGCGCGCTCTTTGCCGTTCCGCCACTGCCAAGAATTAGCACTCTCCTGCCACTTATAGCAATTTTGTAATGATTTAGCGCATATTCCATACCAAAAACATCGGTATTATATCCGTATAGTTTACCACGCCTGTTGACTATTGTATTAACAGCCCCCACACTTTTTGCCACATCATCTATATAGTCAAGCCCTTGCATTACTATTTCTTTGTAAGGAATAGTTACATTTAGCGCGTCAAATTTTCTTTCCGACAAGAATGCTAATACATCTTGCTCGGTGGGTAGTTCCTTAGCTTCATATTTTAAGTTCATTTGACTAAAAATATAAGGCGACATTGTGTGTTTTAGGCTCTTACCTAACAAATAATACATTACTTTCTTCCTTTTAATTGTTTGAGAGTACCAAATCTAGTATAGCTAAAGCAACGCTAGATTCAATAGGAGCTACCGCCCTAGGTACTATGCAAGCATCATGCCTGCCAACAATCTTTATCGTGGTGTTTTCTTTGGTCTTTAGGTTTACCGTTTTTTGCTCAATTCCTATAGACGGAGTAGGCTTAATAGTTACTCTCAATGTTATTAGCATACCGTTACTTATGCCCCCATTTATGCCACCATTATTATTACTTAGGGTACCTATTTTGCCATTTTCATAAAATAGTTGGTCATTGACTTCTGAACCGAACTTACCCGAAAATCCCGTCCCTAACCCAAACTCAATCGCCTTTACCGCAGGCACTGCAAAAACGCTATAGCTTATTTTGCTTTCTATGCCCTCATAAAGCGCATCGCCAAGACCTATGGGAACATTATATACAATTATGTCTACGCTTCCGCCTACGCTGTCATTATTTTTTTTGGCAATCATAATTGCCTGCTCCATAACTCCTTTTATATTGTCCGAAAGCACAGGGAAGTTCGAGCAAGCAACTTCTTGTAGCTTACTTTCTGTAATAATCGTGTCGCGGAAAGACGGAGCTTTTATTCCAGCAATGGAACTTACATACCCGCCAATAAAAATCCCTTGAGTACTTAGTATTTGCTTAGCTAAGCTACCTGCTATCACCATCGGTGCGGTCATTCTCCCAGAAAACTTGCCACCGCCTACCATATCATAATCTAGTCCAAACTTCATTTTTGCGGCATAGTCTGCGTGAGAAGGACGCGGTGTGTCTTTCAAATACTCATAGTCCTTACTTTTTACATTGCTATTTTTTATTATAGCAACAAAATCATTGCCGTCTGTCTTGCCGTCCGTTATACCTTGAACTACCTCAACCTTATCTTCTTCCTGTCTAGGTGTGCTCCAAATGTTACTTCCTGCCTTTCTCCTGTCCAGTTCTCTTTGGATAGCGCTAATATCTATGGCAAAACCTTTAGGCAAGTTTTTAATAGTAACGCCTATTTGTTCTGCGTGTGATGCCCCAAAAATATCTATATGGAAGTTTTCAAAATTAGTTCTCATAAATGCCCCCTAACTTTTCTAAATCTGCAAAAAACTCAGGATAGGATTTGTTTATGCTCTGTTTGTCCGTTACCGTAGTTGCTGTGCTTGCTATGCATCCACCTATAGCAGCTGACATTACTATGCGGTGGTCACTATAACCTTTTATGGTGCCACCTTTTAATTTGCCCCCTACTATGTACAGGGCGTCATTTTCATAATGATGTTTAATGCCTAAACCATCTAGCATATCCATAACAGCAACAAGGCGGTCACTCTCTTTATCTTTAAGCCTGTCCACACTTGTTATCTTGGTTATTCCCTTAGCGCAAGCAAAGGCAATACTGAGTATCGGCACAAGGTCAGGGATATCTTCTGCGGAAAATTCTGTTGCTTTAAGTTTTGACTCCTTGCATACGAAACCCTGGTCTGTGTAAGCTATTTTTCCGCCTGCTTTACGCAATATTTCTATTACTGCTTTGTCGCCTTGTTTTGATTTGATATCTAGGTTACGGACACTAATGTTGCCTTTAAGGCATCCCAAAACAGCAAAAAACGCGCTACTGCTCCAATCGCCTTCAGCGACAACTTCACTAGGCAAATTATATTTTTGTCCACCACGCACAAAGTAGCCGTTGTCTTTTTTTTCTATCTCAATACCGCTTAGCTCTAGTACTGACAAAGTAATATCAATATAGCTTTGAGAAACCGCTTTGCCAATAATATTGATAAAACTATCTCCGTTAAGCAGTGGCAACGCAAAAAGCAAACCACTAATAAACTGTGAACTAACTGTGCCGTCTATATCAAAAATGCCAGCGGTCAGCTTTCCGCATAGCCTTAGCGGATTACTTTCTACAATTACACCCTTATCTTCCATGACACTTATTAGTGGAGATAACGGTCTTTCCGCAAGCCGTCCCTTGCACAAAAACTCGCTTTCTATGCCAAGCGCGGCTACTATGGGCAGTAAAAACCGCAGTGTGGAACCGCTTTCATTTACATTAAGTACGGCTTTTTCGGTAATGCTTTCTGGTGAAACACTTACTGCTTCTTCACCAAAGTTTACATTCCAGCCCATTGCTTGCAAACAATTTGCGGTAGCTACTATGTCATCACCAAGCAATTTCCCCTTAATAACAACATCTTTGTAACTTAGCGCGGCGGCAATAAGCAATCTATGCGCCACAGATTTTGACACTGGCGCATCAATAGTTCCTATGTAAGTTTTGGTGGGTATAATCTTTACTTGCATCGTCTTATTAGCTCTCCTATTGATACTTTTTTTATGCAACAATGTCCTATGCTTTCTACGAAAACAAAATTTACTATGTCGTTTTTCTCTAGTTTTTTGTCGTTTTTAATTATTTCTGCCATATCTTTAAGGCTGTAGTCACAGCTTGTATCTATCTCATACTTGTCACATATCTCTTTCACTTTGACTATGTCTTCTTGCTTAACTCCCAAATAACTAGAAGCCCTTAGCGCAAGGATTATTCCTTTTGCCACCGCTATGCCGTGCGGTATGGTATAGTTTGACAGTTTTTCTATAGCGTGTCCGAATGTATGACCTAAGTTAAGCAGTCTTCTTTTATCTTTCTCTAAAGTATCCTTTTCTACAATATCTCTTTTTACTTTTATACAAAGTTCCACAAAGCTCCGTAAGCTGTCTTCATAAAGTCCGTTATATAGTATCTGCAGTATCTCTCCGCCCGACAAAATTGCATACTTAATGCCTTCTCCTATGCCGTTCTTCCAATCTTCATTGCTTAGCGTCTTTAACACGGATAGGTTAATATACACAAGTTTTGGTTGATAAAATGCGCCAAGTAAGTTCTTGCCACTTACTAAGTTTATACCAGTTTTACCCCCGATAGATGAGTCGATATCGGCAAGAAGTGTAGTCGGCACTTGCACAAAGTTAACACCACGAAGGTATGACGCTGCCGCAAATCCAGCAATGTCGCCCACCACTCCGCCACCAAGCGCAATAACTGTGTCATTTCTGGTAAGCATAAATTTTTCCATAGCGTTAATAACTGACATATAACCGTCAATGTTCTTATACTTTTCGCCAGAACGCAAAATTATTGTATCTAGCAAGTAGTCCTTGAGTAGTGACTTTATTACTTCTAAATAAAGTGGCGCTACCACGCTATCGGTAACAATAAGTATCTTTGTACTGCCAATTACTTTTTTTAGCTCACTACTAAGGCTGTCAAAGTCATTTTTTAAGACAATGTCATAATATGGTTTGGTATTAACTCTTATCCTAGTCATCAATAACCCCCGCTTTTCGGGCGTTTTCTGCCCCTTCTTTCATTATAACACCATCTGTAAGCAATTTGTTAAGAGTAATACTATCGTTATCAGCTATTGCCTGTCTATACTCCGCTATGTGCTGTTGCAAAATATCTATTTGTTCCACCAAATTATCTCTATTCTCCAAAAACAACTCCGTCCACATATCGGGATTTAGCTTGGCAACCCGTGTCATATCCCGAAAACTTCCCGCAGAATACCCCACATGAAGCGCGCTAAGTGGATTTTTTATATAGCTACTTGAGACAATGTGCGCCAGTTGGGATGTGTATGCAATCATTTTGTCGTGCTTGTCCGCCTTGGAAATAACTACATTGTCACAGCCTAAGTAAGAAATAAGCTCCTTTAACTTGAGTACGCTTTCAATATCTGTGTGAACGGGTATAAGTATTATATAAGACCGCTCAAAAAGCCCTACAGTAGAGTGGCTCAGTCCGCTAAACTCTCTCCCTGCCATGGGGTGCATTCCTACAAAATCTACTTCGTACAGCTTGCTTAGCTTTTCCATTTCTTTAACGATTTTGCGTTTGTTACCGCAACAGTCGGCGACAATGCAACCTTTCTTTAGTTTGCCTACAATGTTATTCATAATAACTATGGCATCGCTTGGGCATACAGCAAGGATAACAACATCGGCTTCCTTTATATTTTCGTTATTTACTTCTTCGTGAACGGCGCCCATAACTATGGCTTTTAATACGGTATTGTTGTCAATGTCCTGTCCAAAAATCCTATAATCGGAGTTTTTTATTAAACTTCTCCCTATAGAACCGCCAATAAGCCCCAATCCAAAAATTGCTACATTCATATGCTACTCCTTATCCCGAACTTTGTTTACTACACTTAGCATAATGTCTATATTCTTTACCACTTCATCGAACTGGTCAGGGCGCAAAGACTGTGCGCCGTCACATAGTGCGCGAGATGGGTCATTGTGCACCTCTATCATCAGCCCGTCAGCTCCGGCGCCCACCGCTGCTAGCGACATTGGTCTAACCAACCTTGACATACCAGATGCGTGTGAGGGGTCTACTATTACTGGCAAATGCGTTTTTTCTTTAAGAATTGGTATCGCAGAAAGGTCAAGGGTATTCCTTGTGTAAGGCTCGAATGTTCTTATACCCCTTTCGCACAAAATAACTTGCATATTGCCTTCGCTCATAATGTATTCTGCGCTCATAAGCCATTCTTCAATGGTGTTAGCTAGTCCGCGTTTAAGTAGAATGGGGCTTTTTAACCGCCCAACTTTCTTAAGTAAGTCAAAGTTTTGCATATTTCTTGCGCCAATCTGTACAATATCCACATCGGCAAATTCCCCTATATATTGGTCGCTCATTATTTCGGTAATAATGGGCATTCCGATAGCGTCCCTAACTTTTTTCAAAATATTTAAGCCTTCAACTCCTAAGCCTTGGAAAGCATAAGGGGAAGTTCTTGGTTTGAACGCTCCACCGCGCAGTACAGTTGCACCAGACTCTTTAACCGCTTTAGCTATAGCAAGCACCTGATTTTCGCTCTCAACAGAACAGGGACCGGCAATAATTTGGAAGTGCTTGCCACCGAACTTATGACCGCACACATCAATTATCGTGTCATCGGGGTGGAACTTCCTATTGGCGTTCTTATACTGTTCTTGTATTCTACTAACGCTGTCCACAATGTCTAGCGAGCGTATAACATCGATATCAACTTTGGATGTGTCGCCAACCAGCCCCACAATGGTGGAGTTTTCGCCCACGCTCAAATGAATGTCTAAGCCTAAACTCTTAATCCAACGAATAAGACTGTCCACCTGCTTTTGTTCTTGCTTGTTCTTAATTACGATAATCATTTTTTTACCTCTTATGAGTATATTTATTTATAAAAAAACCGTCCTATCTGGGCGGTTAAATTGCTTAAAACTATCTATCTCTATAGAATTCAACCGCACTAAAAATTGGACTTACTAAAGTAGTAGCCCTCAATAAAATAGTAGTAGTTTGCAGTCAAAATCTTTTTCATATTTACATTAGTTTTATATTATTCCCAAACAAAACAAAAGTCAAGCATAATTCTAAATTTTAGAGCCAAAAAACTAAATTGCGGTCAATGTCAGACCTTATCTATTGTTTTCACCATAGTTTCTTTTGCTACTTTGGTCTTTTTCTCTTTGGTGGTAACTTCGCTCTCCGCATTATCAACTGCGCTAGTTTTAGCGTTATTGCCCTTTGTTTTGGTTGCGCCATTTTTTGCAGTTGTACTTGCCTTGGCTTTTTCTGCGCTATCGGCTGTTTTTTCTACTGTTTCGCTTTGTAATTTTTTTGCATTCTTTATTTTTGGAATGAGTTAATTACTAGGTTCTTTCACACTGCCATTAGCGGTTTTCGTTGTGCTTTTATTTGTCTTTTCCTTGGGTTCTTCCTTTGCTTTAGGCTCTACCTTTGCTTTAGGCTCTCCTTTTACCTTCGGTTCTGCTTTTAACTTCGTTTCTGTATTTGCTTTAGGCTCTCCTTTTAAC
>CAYJBW010000011.1:25938-28322 GCA_964368255.1 uncultured Christensenella sp. | reverse complement strand
GCAAGCGGCAATACGGTATATGCAAGTGTTGACGGCGTACTGTACAAGCTAAGCGATACATACGCAACCTTACTTCTATATCCCGGCAACAGGAACGGCGACTTTACAATGCCCGCTGTAGTGGCAGAAAAAGATGTTACTACCATTGACCCTTACGCATTTGTAATATCCACCATTAACACACTCACTATTGGAGAAAACATAGATTTAGATACTTTGCCAAGCTTTGTTTTCGCAGAAAAGATTGTGTTATCCGTTGTTGCGAGTATTGGTTTGATAGCCGATAATGAAGAAATTGGTATACAGCGCCTTGTGGATTCTTTCGATATAAGTACCCGAATTTATTTTAATTTTCACGGCCTTTTTACAGAGGTTGAAGAAGCCTTTTTAGAAATGGTGAGAAACAATAACTGGGAAAATGTCTTTATACTAAAAGATGGCACATACAGCACATATGACAGGGTTTATGATTTAGTATATACAGTCAAAGAGGGCAAAGCATCAATCATTATGGGCAACAAGAGGGCATCTACTATAGTTATACCGCAAACGATTGGCGGGTTCCCCGTAAACGAAATTGCTGAGCACGCTTTTGTTGGTTACGAGCTTTTACAAACATTGACGATAAACGCTATACTAATTGGACTAAGCGAAACTACCCTTGAAGGTTGTACAAACCTTACCAACATTAGCATAGCAGGTTGGACAAACGAACCTGCTGTAACTATGGTAGCTTTTGAAGATACCAAGTATTATGCTTCGCACAATGTTATTTTGTTAGGTGGCATGTTAATTGGTTATAACAATTTTGCAACAACAAAAAATGACAAAGAAGAAATTATATCTCTAACAACTGTTAGAAAGGAAGATTTAGGAAACATTGCTGCGATACCAGACAACTTCTTTAAGGATAGCAATCTAACTGATATAGCACTACCTGATTCCGTTAAGACTATAGGCAAATATGCATTCCAAAACTGTAGTCAATTAAAGTCAATCAACCTTAATAAAGTAACCGCACTTGGTGACAGCGCGTTTGCAGGTTCTGGCATCACTAGCATAGAATTGACACTTGTGACCAATTTGGGAGTGTCGGTATTTAATGGTTGCGAATCTTTAATAAGCGCAAACATACCTAATAAGGTTAATGGTGGGAGCTTGCCTTATGGTACCTTTGAAGATTGTATTAAATTAACAACTGTTATAATGCCCAATATTACTAGATTTGCGGAGAATGAATTTAACAACTCTAGAACTTTTGCTAACTGTTCTTCCTTAGTAGATATTAGCTTTATCAATCGCCTTGGTAAGATACCTGGAGAAGCGTTCAACGGTTGTACAGCTATTGAGTCCATTGACCTAACGACATCTACATCAGAGTCCATAGGAGCGGGAGCTTTTAAGGACTGCTCAGATTTGCGCTATCTAGTAATAGGCTACAAAATTACCATAATCGGCGACAATGCCTTTAGCGGTTGCGAAAAATTAGAAAATATAAGAATTGTTGGTACTGGCGGAATCTTGACATCGTATACATCGTCAAATCCTTTAGCAGTTGGAGTATTCCCAACAACATGTAACATTTTCGTTAGTGTAAATGCTATCGGAGTTAAAGAAACTGCATTGGTTAATTACTCAGACAAATACAAAGACAAAGACCAAATAAAAACAACTTTGCCTACAGTTAGCTTTGCTATGATGCCTAATTACGCAGCTAGTGCGCCGCTAAATATGGCTATACTAGAAGATATAGCTTACCTTACTGCAGCACCGCAATCAAAAACATACGAAGGATACATCTTTGATGGTTGGTATAGTAGTGTTGGCGGTGGCACTTATGCTAGAGCGACATTCCCTATGTTAGTTAGCGAAGATATTACGCTTTACGCAAAGTATTATAGCTTAACAAAAGGTTCTTTAATTGATGAAGATTTGTCGTTCAATGAAGAAACAAAGAGCTTTAACTTAGTAGATTTTAGCAACAAGTCTGCTGTAGAAATCTTTATTCCACAGAATTATAAAATGACTGTAACAATCGGTGGCAAGCAAGTGGAGGGCGTGTATCCAATAGTATCTGTATATTCTAATGCATTTACGGACTGCAATTTCTTGACAAAAATAGTTATACCCGAAGGAGTGGCTACCTTAGGTGGAAACGTAACCTTTAATAGCGCTTTAGAGTATATTTATTTGCCTGCTTCTTTGAAAACAATCCATGATGGTGTGTTCACAGGTCTTGCTAATTTGGATATAGAGTTCGCTCCAAATAGCGAGCTAATTGATGCTAAGAAGTTAACTTTTGTTGGCACCGAATGGTTCAAAGAACAAGAAAAAAATGCGGAAGATGGACTTAATAATGGATTTGTTATAGCAGGCAGACTAGC
>CAYJBW010000011.1:23546-25838 GCA_964368255.1 uncultured Christensenella sp. | reverse complement strand
TGGCTTGCTAATCAAAATATGGTTATTGTTGGAACCATTCTTGCCAAGTACTACGATAGGAGCGGAGAAACGACGGTAACAATACCTGACGGCATTACAGAAATAAGCGCAGGCGCTTTTGAGAATGTTACGCTTAGTCAGCTGGTGTTCGGCGCAAACTCAAGGTTGAGAGTAATTGGAGAATACGCTTTCAAAAACAGCGGACTTATTACTGTTAATTTGCCTTCTACCGTAGAAATATTAGGCAAGGGAGTTTTCCAAAACAGTAAAAAACTTACTAGCGTGAGTTTGTCAGCAACACAAATAACGAAACTAAGCGAAGAATTGTTTAACGGCTGTGATAAACTTGCTACGCTTACTCTAAGTGATAAGGTTGTTCAGTTTATGGGGGGGAGCTTAGTTGGTTGTATATCCCTTCAAAACATAACGGCATATGGTCTTTCTGTTACTACCAATCTAATAAACAGCCAAGCCGAAGGCGGTTCCGGACTTATAGACACTAAGTGGTTCAATGTAAGTAGCACAGAAGCAGTGCAATTCCTGACACTAGGCAAAGTGCTGATAAAATATGTGCCGTCAAGTTTGTCTGTAGAAGGTGATTTGGTTGTGACAATACCTAGTGACCTAAATATAGAAACCATTTTGGCCAACGCTTTCAAGAGTAGCACAATAAACAAAGTAATTATTCCTGTTTCCGTCATAAATATAGAAAACAATGCGTTTTTTGGCAATGCTTACCTAAAAACCGTTGAGTTCGCCGAAAACAGCAATCTAAAGATTATTGGGGAAAGCGCGTTTAACGGTTGTATCATGCTAAAGACAGTCGTACTGCCCGACGGATTAGAAAAAATAGGAGAATCTGCTTTTGCCGGCGCAAATTTAGATGCTGTTATTATACCCGATAGCGTTACGCATTTGGGCGAAAAAAGTTTTGCCGACAACAAAAATATGTCATATGTAAAAATAGGCAGCGGAGTAACAGAACTCGGAAGTAAAGTATTTTTTAACTGTAACAAACTGTACAAAGTTGAGTGGACAACTAGTGAGAAACAATTGACAGATATAGCTAATTATATAGAAAAATCCTTAGGTGATACCTATAACACTGCCGCATATCGCAATTATTTAGCCAATTTGTTTGCGCGTGACAACGAGCTGCCTACACTTCCTATAAGAATGTATATGGATAGAGACAGTTATAACTTTGTCGTAAACACCAACCCAGACGCTATTGGAGCAACAGAGCTTGACAAGCAAATCAACGCTTGGGCAACAAGAGCGACATTTGTACTTGCAATGGAAGGTAATTATCCAGAAATAACTTTTGAAGACGATGCTGGATACTATTACCATATGGACCCTACAGAGATTATTACTGCGATTGGCAAGCCTGCAAAGACAGATAGTACCTTTGTTGGGTGGTACCTTGACCAGGCAAAGACACGACCATTGGTGCTACCTTATTATGTTTACTCACCCATAGATTTGTACGCAAAATGGTATACAAACAACTTATTCGACATAACAAGTGATGCAAACCTTGCCTTTACTTATAATTCAACTACAGATACATACGCGGTAAGCGGTGTTGTAGGTACTGCTAGCGAGTTGTATATACCATCCACTGTTGGCGGAAAGGTTGTTAACTCAATTAACCTTAGCGCTAACGCTACATCTGTTAAAAAACTAGTGCTTACAAATGCAAGCAACTTTAATAGTATAAAAACCAATATTTTCCGTTTCTTTACCAACCTGGAAGAGTTAGTGTTATTGGACACCGGTACTGTGTCGACCGCTTACAAGATAGAAGATGGTGTAGTATATTCCCTGGATGGTACTAGACTTATTTCTTACATCGCTAGATTAAGGACTGAAGGCGAAAACAAAGTAAAGGAAACAAATTTTGTGGTGCCACTAGGAGTTACTAGCATAGCAGACTATGCCTTTGCTAACAGTGGGCTAACATCGATTACTATCCAAAGGAATGTAACAAAAATTGGATATAATGCATTTAACAGCGCACTAGCTAGTTTTGTTTTTGCCGCAGGCATAAATATTTTGGAAGCGGATAGGAATTCCTTTGCAAATACAGTTTGGTATAATAACGAAATAACCAATCCAGCAAGGACAGCATACCCAACGCAAGGGGCTACTTTAGGATATTTCTACTCTGCAGCTAATATTTTGCTTGAATACAAAGAAATAGCAAGAGCAACCAATTTGATAATACCAGATCATCTAAATGGTTACATTATTACCACAATAGCTAGCCACATCAACAATGCAAGCAGA
>CAYJBW010000011.1:0-23446 GCA_964368255.1 uncultured Christensenella sp. | reverse complement strand
AGCATAATCTTGCCTGAAGGATTAAAAACTATTGGCGACAACGCTTTCTTTGGCTGTGAAAAGTTAGAGAAAATTATTATCCCGTCCAGTGTTACCAGCATAGGCAAGAACGCCTTTGCAAATAATACTTCCCTAAAAACTGTGACATTCCAAATAAGCCAAGACAAAATTATCAGGATAAAAGGCAACGCTAGCTTTGTGCCGCTAATCATTGGAGAAAAAGCTTTTAGCAACTGTAGCGCGCTAACATCTATCGAAATGCCCCCTTATGTTACCGAACTAGGTAATGAAGCATTCTTGAACTGCAGAGCGCTAAAGACAGTTACTTTTGATCATGTTGCATTGAAAGCTAAGCCCGATGGTTCCACAGAAGAAGACCGCACAAAGAGCAAACTAAATTCACTAGGAAGCGGAGCATTCTATAACTGCGTAGCGCTATCAGATATTAGTATTCCTAATGAACTAAGCATAATAAAATTAGAGACATTCTACAACTGTACATCTTTGTTAAATGTGAGTTTTGATGTCAACCTAAGTATGCTAAAGACAATTGCAGAAAGAGCTTTCTACAACTGTAACAAGTTAGGCAGCAGAATAGCCAACCTAAACGCGCCAGACTTAATTACGGTGGTACTTCCAAACAGGCTAGAAACAATCAAAGCAAATGCCTTTGAGAAGTGCTCAGGAATGTACGGAATGCAACTAAACTACAATCTAAAGTCCGTTGAAAGTAATGTCTTCCTTGGTTGCATAAGTCTAGCTAAGTTAAATGTATATAGCTCTACTCCCGCAGTTTTAGCAGCAGATGCATTCAAGAGATCTACAGAAGATGTTTCGGCATATTACAAACTCCGTATTTATGTAAATATCAGTGTAAATAACGCAGTGAAGAGATTATATCAAAGGAACTGGACAGACTACAGCTTTTCAATTTATGAGCGCAACGAGTTACCTATTGTTACCTACTCAAGAACGGTTACAGGAGCGGGCGGAGCTTCAGAAATTCTGAAGTCACAAGAATTCTCAGCAGATATTATTATCAATCCTTCGCACCAATGGGGAGCAAGTAATTATACAGACTGGAAGTACGCAGGCCTAGATACTATAGTACTTAATGAAACAACATTTGCGCAAGAAATTGATCCAGGAACGGGCAAAGTACTATTAGTTTCATCGACCCAAGACTCACGCTTTGATAGTACATTTGGTGTAGAAAGTTACCAAAAATATGAACAAAGTAGCATCATTTATAAGCTGCTAATACTAGACCATGACTACACCTTACTAGGCTATGTAGGGCAACAACAAGGTTAAATAAAAGTGAGCCGATACAAAAACTGTATCGGCTCTTTTTTTATGCAAAAATTCTAATAAAAAAGTTTAATTATAGTAATCAAAATGTTTGACATCATTGTTTGTGTTGTATATAATAGTTTTTGTTTTAGTTTAGTAATACTAATTATTATAATTGTTAAATGTAAACAACAAAAAGGAGGCGCAGTAATTTGGATATAGGAGCAAAAATTAAAGCTGTTAGATTGCAACGCGGATTAACCCAAGAGGAAGTTGCACTTCGGTGCGAGCTTACTAAGGGCTATATAAGTCAACTAGAGAATGACTTAGCCAGTCCGTCTATTGCAACTCTTGTGGATATCCTTAATATTTTGGGCATTACTTTACAAGAGTTTTTTACGGAACCAAAGAAAGAAAAAATTGTATTTGGCAAGAATGACTTCTTTGAGTCGGCAAATGGAGACGGCAATAATGTATGGCTGATTCCTAACAGTCAAAAGAACGAAATGGAGCCAATTATACTTGTTCTGCCAGAAAATGGGGAGAGCGAACTTAGGACACCTTTTGAAGGAGAAGAGTTTGGCTACTGTTTGGAAGGAAAAATATCCATAGTGTGCCAACAAGGCAAGTATATATACTCCGCAAAAAAAGGGGAGGCGTTCTATATTGACGGTAAGCACGAGCATTTAATAAAAAATGTGCATAAAGGACAAAGCAAAATTTTATGGGTTACAACGCCCAGCAACTTCTAAAATAAAAAGGAAAGGACAAAAATGGCAGCATTAGACAAAATTATTGAGGTAAAAAAGGTAAGTAAGGTTTATGACGATAAGCCTGCGGTAAAGGAAGTCAGCTTCTCAATTAAGAGAGGGGAGTTCGTTACTCTTCTAGGGCCATCTGGCTGTGGCAAGACAACTATGCTTAGGATGCTTGCAGGCTTTGAAATGCCAAGTGTTGGCGATATTATGTTTAACGGAGAGGATTTGACACAAATCCCCCCACATAAGCGCCACATTAACACAGTGTTCCAAAAATACGCTCTGTTTCCCCACTTGAATGTTTTTAACAATATAGCCTTTGGCTTAAAGCTAAAAGCAGTGCCTACAGGGGAATTTTTTACCGATAAAAAGGGCAACAATATGGAAAAAATGCGTAAGTACACCAAGCAAGAAATAGAAAAAAAGGTCAATGATGTACTAAAGCTAGTTGACCTAGAAGACTATGGTTACCGCAATGTAAACAGTTTAAGCGGTGGACAACAACAAAGAGTAGCTATAGCAAGAGCTATAGTAAATGAGCCGGAAATTCTTTTACTTGACGAGCCTTTGGGCGCGCTTGACCTAAAAATGCGCAAAGATATGCAAATAGAGCTTATGAGTATGCACAGAAAATTAGGCATTACCTTTGTTTATGTTACTCACGACCAAGAAGAAGCGCTAACAATGAGCGATACAATCATAGTAATGCGCAACGGAGAAATTCAACAAATTGGTTCGCCCCAAAAGGTGTATGACGAGCCAGCAAACGCTTTTGTTGCAGACTTTATTGGCGAAAGTAACATTTTTAGCGGAATTATGCTCAAAGATAAAAAAGTTATGTTCTGCGAGAATACTTTTGATTGTGTGGATGTGGGCTTCAAAAAGAACGAACCTATTGATGTTATTATCCGTCCCGAAGATATCGCCATAATAAAAGCTGACGATGCCAAGATAGAAAAAGCGCAAGTAAAGGCTAAAGTTACTTCTTCGGTGTTTAAGGGCGACCATTACCAAACTTTTGCAATAATTGAAGGAACGGAAGGCAACGAGATACAAATACACGACAATATTGAGTGTGACATTGGCGAAACCATAGGGCTTTTTATAAAGCCAACCGACCTACATATAATGCACAAGAGCCGTATAATTAACGAGATAGATACAGAAATGTGGGACAACAATATAGTAGAAATTTGTGGCGGAAGGTTTGAGTGTAATTTTGACAAGCCATCAGGTACCAAAGTAAAGGTAAAAATTGGTTTTGACGATATTATAATTTTAGATGATGAAGCGGACGGAATAATTGGCGGAACTGTGGTTGCGTCCATTTATAAGGGCAGCTACTACCAATGCGTGGTTCGTACAGACAATTATTATGACTTCTTTGTAGATACAGAAGATGACTGGCTAAAGGGTGACCGCGTAGGACTTAATGTTCCAAAAGATAAAATTATTGTGGAAGAAATAGAGGTGGGGGATGAATAAGCGGACGAGAAAAATCAACTTTGGGAAAAGTTATAAGAACTTCCGCATGACGAGAAAGGTCTTTTCTTATCCCTATATAATATTCTTGATATTATTTGTGGTAATTCCCCTTGTGCTTGTGCTAGTTTATGCCTTTTTAGATGCAAACAGCAATCTTACATTTTACAATTTTGCTAGTTTGTTTACAGATGGCGCAAGCATAAAGGTACTTCTTACTTCACTTCTTGTTGGTGTGGTAACAACAACATTGTGTTTAATACTTGGGTATCCTGTTGCGCTAATATTGAGCAAATACCGTTCTGGCAAGGTTCTAGTTTTGCTTTTTGTACTGCCGATGTGGGTAAACTTCCTTATAAGAACGCTAGCAACTAAAGCAATTTTTGTTGCGCTTGATGTAAAACTTGGTATGGGTACAGTGCTTTTTGGTATGGTATACAACTTCTTGCCATTTATGATATTACCACTTCACACAACAATTAGCGGACTGGACAAGAGCTATATTGAAGCGTCCAAAGATTTAGGCGCCGACAAAATAGCGGTATTTGTTAAGACATTGTTGCCGTTATCTGTGCCTGGCATCATTAGCGGAATGACTATGGTTTTTATCCCGACAATATCCACTTTTGCAATAAGTCAGTTCCTTAGTGACTATACCATATTCTTATTTGGTGACTCCATTCAAACGAAGTTTAGCAACAATATGTACGGTGTGGGTAGCGTAATGAGCCTTATTATGATAGCGCTAGTTCTAGTAAGTAACACAGTTATGTCCAAGGTAAACAAAGGAGAAATAACGGGGAGGAACCTATGGTAAAAAAGATTTTAGAAAAGGGCTATTTAGCTGTTATATTGGCGCTCCTTTACGCTCCTATTATACTGATAATTATATATTCCTTTAGTAACAGCGCAACATTTAACTTTGATGAAGGATTTAGTTTGGAAGCTTACAAGTCTATTTTTACTTCCAGCAAGACACCGGAACTACTTGAAGCAATAAAAAACACCTTTTTGATAGCAATCGTTTCTTCAGTTGCGGCTACAATACTAGGAAGTTTTGCGGCGGTGGGCATATTTAGTTTGTCCAAGCGGTTCCGCAAGACGGTGGAAAGTGTTAACCAACTTCCCATAATAAATTCCGAAATAGTCATGGCGGTTAGCTTAATGTTGTTCTTTGTTACATTTAAGTTCCCAGCAGGATATGTAAGAATAATTATTGGTCATATAGCTTTTTGCACACCATATGTCGTGCTCAGTGTTATGCCTAAGTTGCAACAAATGGACCCGAATATTTATGAAGCGGCGCTTGACTTAGGAGCAAGTCCCACAAGGGCTTTGGTAAGAGTACTTTTCCCCATGCTTATACCTGGCATTATTAGCGGTTTTGTGCTTAGCTTTACTTTGTCAATGGATGACTTTATCATAACCCAAATCAACAAGGGCGCAGCTACAGGAATAAATACTCTGTCAACTTATATTTACGAAGACGCTAGGTTAAAGGGACTTTCTCCCTTCTGGTTCGCAATATTTAGTATAATATTTGTGGCTATTTTGACAATAGTACTGCTGATAAACCTAAAGAAAGCCGTTGACGAAAAGAATGCTACAAAGGAGGGGAAATAATGAAAAACGATAAAGTTGATAAAATAATATCTATAACCCTTGTTAGTGTTATATTAGTAGCTTCATTACTTGCGTTTTTGTTGCCTCCGCTAATTACCAAAAAGTATGACGAAGAGCTAATTATTTATAACTGGGCAGACTACATGGACCTTGCTGTACTTGATGACTTTGCTGAGTATTATGAAGAACTGACAGGAAAAAGCATAAAGATAGTGTATAGCAACTTTGACACCAACGAAACAATGATTACCGAGATAATCAAAGGCGACAGCAAAATAGACCTTATTTGTCCATCCGAGTACGCAATAGAAAGATTGCTCAGAAAGAATGCCATAGAAATGTTGGATTGGAGCATTTTGGAACAATACGGAGTGGACAACTACACTGTTAATACAAATGACAAAATTATTGAAAGGATAAACACTGTTTTTACGGACATACCGATTAGCGCAACGGAAACAGCCCATATGGCAGACTACTTTTTGCCCTATATGTATGGAACTTTGGGAGTACTTTACAACACAAATTACCTTACATACGAAGAAGTGGAAGAAGCAGGTTGGGGGGTGTTTTGGAACAAAGGAAATAATGAAGACATTGAAGGTAAAATCCTTATTAAAGACTCTATAAGAGACACCTATGCCGCCGCTGTTTTGTATCTCTATGTGGAAGAAAATTTGCCACAAAAGTATCTGGATATGAGTGTTGAGGAGCTTATTAACTGCACTGATGACGAACTTGTTGACTTGGTGGAAGTATCCCTAAAAGAACAACGCAAACACCTAAAAGGCTATGAAGTGGACTTTGGTAAAGACGATATGGTTAATGAAATAGCTCTTGTAGACCTTGCTTGGAGCGGAGATGCAATGTATGCAATCGAAGAAGCTATGGATGACGAAGGCAACTCTTACCTAGATTATTATGTACCGAGCGAAGGCTCAAATATTTGGTTTGACGGTTGGGTTGTACCCAAAACCGCAAAAAACAAAGATGCGGCTCACCTGTTTATGAACTATTTGTGCCGTCCCGATATTGCAATGTACAACACAATAGAAATTGGCTATTCTGCGGCGGTAGATAACAATTGTTTCTTTGTGGAAGACGAAAATGATATCAACTATGAGTATAGCTTGCTCGCCCAAGAAACCATTTTGGACTGTTACGAAATCTACGCAGAAGACTATGACAGCGAAGAAGAATATCTTGTAGCGGTAGAAGAATTTTATGATGAGTTTTTTAATGACACCCGCCGTTATCCTGATTTTGATGCTGAGCTAGGCATGATGTCTGATTTCGGACAGGAGAATGAAAAAATAGTGGAGATGTGGGAAAGGATAAAGGCATACGGAGAAAAAGACAACTGGGCAGTCCTCGGTATCATAATAGCAGCTTTGGCTGTGCTAATAGGTGGAGCGGTAGGCTTTGTAGTATGGAGATTTAATAAGAAGCCAAAAGCTAGGCTCAAAGATTAGTAAAGCGGAGCAAAGATTAGTAAAGCGGAGCAAAGATTAGTAAAAAGAAAGAACACATCCTAGGAAGTGTTCTTTTTTGTTGGCTAGTTAATGCTTATAATAAGTTTATTTTACTCTGTTTAGGTAAGCGTCCCAATTGGACATTACACTGTCCATAACCGCCATAACTGGACCTACAGAGTATTCATTGAAGCGTTGTACCACATCATAGTGGTTAGCAAAGGGTACAACATGTATTCTAGAGCTATCTGTTGTGCCTGCTGTGGCGGAATATAGTAGCACAGTGCCGTCACCTTGGTCAGTGCGGTCATACTTTGACTTGTCTAGCACAAGGCTCCCACCTTCAGTTTTGTAATAAACTTTGGTAATGCTACCATAGCCAATGCCACAGAAGTATTGAGAGTTTACTAAGCTAGTGGAGTGTACCTTGCCATTTGCTGTTTCTACCATCATAGAGTCTTGGTAGTCGCGCCACTGTTCCATTTGTGTTCTAAGCTCCCCAGTGGATGTTTTTGCCCAAGGACGAGAGCAATAAAAGTTCCAAAGCTCTTCTTCGCTTTCAAAGAAAACATCTTCACCGTCAATATTTAGGAAAGATAATTGAGTTTCTGCGGTTTTGAAGGTGCTTTTGCCGGAAAGCCCTTTGATTTCTTCTTCCCACTCATAATAGTACTGTTGAGTATTTAGCAGGTGGAAAGATGGCATTAACTGATATACTGCCCACATGTTGATTAGTGGCTTAAATTGGGAATCAAATGCCGTTGAAATAACATCAGCAAGTCCTTTGGTAAAATTGTTACTATTTAGTGAGTCCACAAGTCCCGCTATCATACCTTCTACATCTTCTATAATAGTTATGGCAGAAAAGGAACCAAGGTATGGGCTGTCTATGCTTAAATTGAGAGAAACTTTGTCACGATTTTGCTGACTTCTACCTAGATAACAGGCGGCGACTTCTCCACCGTTACTGTGAGAAACCAGGATAACTTCTTTATAACCTTTTTTATTTATGTATTCTTCGAGCAACTGACCGCTATAGCGGTTATCCAATCGGAAGTCATAGTTAAACACCTGTACTTCGTGGGTGGCTCCGTATGCCTTTTCCATAGCCATGTACATGTCAGTTTGTGCGTTGGCAACTCCGTAGCGCAAGCGACTGCTACTCTCAAAAGGTACTGGCTTGACGGTGGGGACAGCAGGTGTGCCGTCTTCCTTCATTGCCATCATGCTCAAAAAGCTCTCGCCATTACCTAAGCTGTTGTTGGCGGTTATTTTATCAAGCTCAGCAAGCACACTAGGCGTACTAAGTAACGCTACTACAACGGGCAAGGGTATGCCACTGTGTGTCATCAAATCACCCAAGTATAGGTCTGTGTCTGTGAATGGGTCCCAAATATCGCGGTTAGTTGCCGTATCGTACAATCCACTTGCAAAAAGTCCAGGCAGAATAATTACCGCTCTATCTTTTTTGCTTTCTTTGATGTATATGCCAAAGCCAAGAACAACGAGTCCGCCAGCAACACATACTATCAAGACGATAGCAACAATCTTTGCAATCAAATTGCGAGATTTGTGGTTTTTTGTAATGTTGTTTGTTTGTGTGGTCACTATAGCTCACTCCTTAATACAGTTATTTATAAAGTATGATGTACAAATAAAAATCTAAATTTCGTTATTATCACTTTTGCTATCTATATTATCTTCGATTTCATTAGTTACTATCTCGTCACTCTCCTTAAAATCTTTCTTTGCTAAGTTGTTGCTGTTAATGCTGTTACGGTATACTACATATCTGCACCACAAAAACTCTAGTATGAGGTTTTGTGCCATACAAACAAACAGTACCAAATATTCATTTAGTCCCTTGCCTATAGTCAAAAAGTTAGTTAGCCAAGTAGAATAGGGTGTAAAGGCAGCATAGAAGAGAATAACAAGTAGCATAGCTTTGGGAACATTATTAGCTGACTTGAAGGTGTAGCGCCTATTAACTGTGAAGTTATAAAGCACGCTAGCCGTTAGCGCGATAAGGTAAGAAACCCAATAGTTGAGCGAAAGTAGCTCATTAAGTAGGGTAAATGTCAAGAACTGAATTATGCCAGCACCACAAGAAAACAATACAAACTTAATAATTTGTATAAAGTTCTCTTTTGCGCTGAGCTTTTTTTGCTTTGCCATAATAGTCTATCCTTTCAGGTGGCTATCCATAAATTCAAACACCTGTCTAAAGCAATCTTTGGATACTTTTGTAAACATATTCATGTGGAAGCAGTGATTATCAATTAACTTTGTACTAGAGAATGTTTTTACTTCCACGCCCTTTTCTTTCAGTGCTTCGGCAAGAATTTCGCCATGTCCTGCACAGAATAAATCTTTTTGTGACATAACCAAAAATGCAGGGCACCAGTTGCTATTGACAAAGTTAGTTGGGGATAATTCTTTCAGATGAGAATATTTTTCTGCGTTGCTAAAATCCTTACTAAGTCCAAAATCGGAACCCAAAAGACAGTTTCCGATGTCCCAAACCAGCCCAGACGGTAGCTTAGTCATGCTTAGCGCAGCAATCAAATCATAGGGACCGCAAAAGCTTACAAGTAAAGCTGGCTTAACCAAAACTTCTGGCAAATTTAATTTTTTTCTTTGTTCTTCATCGTTAGCAACAGAAACAATTTGTGTTGCGTAGTATCCACCGGAGCTGTCGCCAGTTATACATACTTTGGTTAAATCTAGATTATATTTTTCTTCAACGCTTTTTAGATAATTAAGAGCATTTATGATGTCATGAATACCTATAGGAAAGCTCTCTTGTGGGCTTAATCGATGGTTAACATTCATTGTGAAATAACCGTGACTTGCAAACCGCTTGCTAAGACTGCTTCTATGTCTTTTGTCACCCTTTACAAATCCGCCACCATGAATATTTACAACAACTGGCAATTTCTTTTTTTCTGCCAATAAGGTTGGGTCATAATAAAATTCCGCTCTACATTCCTTTGGGAAGGACGGGTCATAAGCAAAGTCTTTTTCTTTGGTTATATTAGGGTATCTGCGATAATTTTGTGGAATATGAAATAAAACATCTATCCCAGCGAATAAGAATTGTGAAACGGTCATTAAAAAGCCTCCTAAATATTAAATATCATCTTACATTATACTATTTTACGCAAAGGAATACAATATTAAATCAAAAAAACAGTAAAAATATCAGATAATTTAGAAAACTTTTTTCAGAAGCTCCAAAAACAAAAAAACAGCCAGTAATTTGACTGTTTTTGTTGGCGCGCCATGAGGAGTTTTTATTCCCCGACTTTAGTTTCTTAGCTCGTTTTGCCATTTTTATGCGCTTTTCATTTATTTTCTGGATCAAATTGTGAAAGATCTATTTCTTTATCCTTATAGTAATACTTTGCATCGTGTTCACCTATTTCACGGATAACATGGCAAGGATTACCGACTGCAACAACATTTGAAGGGATATCTTTTACAACTACACTTCCTGCACCAATAACAGTATTATCCCCAATTGTTATACCGGGAACAATGACAGCACCTGCACCTATCCAACAGTTTTTACCGATTCTTACGGGTATATTATATTGAAGTGGTGCATCACTTCTTAAAGAAGGTAAAATAGGATGACCTGCTGAAGCAATGATAACATTCGGTCCGAATTGTGTATAATCTCCGACATAAATATGGGTATCATCCACAATGGTTAATCCTGTATTTGCATAGACGCCCTTACCTAAATGTAAATGTTTTCCTGCCCAATTTGCGTAAAAAGGAGGCGTTATATAACAACCTTCGCCAACTTCCGCCAACATCTTTTTCAGTAGACGATTTCTTTTAATAATGTTCAAAGGATGCGATTTGTTAAAGCGATGCATTCTTCCAAGACACTTGAATTGGGTAAGCAATAATTTTGTGTCACTGGGATTATACAATTCGCCACTTTGCATTTTTTCGTATATATTCATATTTTACCTCCAATATGACATAAAAAGTTGGTTTATAAGACAATTCAATAAAAGTAGTATAACGAAAATAAGAAAGGAAATCAATATGTAAGGAAAAAATTAAAACAAAAATTTTTATCCAAAAACAAATCGAACAGGAGTGGTTTTTCCTATGCTTTTTTCTAACAAAAATGTCATAGCAGCGATGAAAGAAAAAACCGAAAATCAAAAAGGGTACAAAAAAAGCACTTCCTTACGAAAGTGCCCTTAATCTGGCGCGCCATGAGGAGTTCGAATCCCCGACCTTTGGTTCCGTAGACCAACGCTCTATCCAGTTGAGCTAATGGCGCACATTTGCTACCAAAACATTATAGTTTTTTATATTGCTTTTGTCAAATAGTTTGGCACAAATATGGTATTTAATCTTTAGGGACATACAAACCATCTTGAAGTATTATATCAATGTACTTCGTTAGCTCGCTCTTGTTTATTTTTAGATAATTACTGCCCACATACATCATACCAAGGTTAATAAAACCGCCCGCAAGAAATCCTGATATTACCGTTAGGGGCAGAAGGTACTCAACTACACCTTTGTAATAAACAAGCATGTCATAAATGCTGCGCTCAACTTCCTTACGGAGTATATCCTGCACCATAGAATTTTTGTTATTTGCAAAAATGCGGAAAATTCTGCCGTGGTATTTCTCTACATAATCAAAGACAATTACTGCGGTTAGCTGTGCAAGCTCTATTAAAGGCAGTTCCTTTGAACGCTGAGAAAATCCATCAAAAATTTCCTCTCTAATTTCATGCAAAGCGCTTTTTACAAGGTCGTACTTATCTTCAAAATGGGAATAGAATGTAGTGCGGTGAACTTTGGCTGCTGCGCATATGTCCACCACGCTAATATTATCCAAAGAGTCTTTTTCTAGTAATGTAAATATTGTGCGATAAAGAGACTTTTTGGTATTTAATTTCCTATGGTCTTCTTTTCTCATAATTATTTCAATTTTTTCTTTATCAGCACCAATCCTAGTACGATATCAAAAGCAATAGCAATTGCTGGTATGAACCAATATGGATGCCAAGGAAGCATTTTGGATATTCCCATCATAACATAAACGATAGAGAAGGATGCAGGTAGGAATACCATAAGGCTAAAACTAGCTAACTTACTGTCAGTAAGGAAGTCAAAAATACACTCAACACCAGTTGAAAGTATTACCATTATTAAGAATATTAGCCAACTAGACCCCCACACATCGGGAGTAAGTACAGAATAACACAAATAAGTTATTACGGTTGAGAGTATAATTGCCACATGGATAAACGGACGGGCTAAGTTGAACTTCTTTTTTGCAACAAACACGACAAAAGCATATACGCAACAAATAACTATTCCGCCTAAAAACCCGCTTGTCAGTATAATCCAGCTTGTATTCCATCCCATCACTTTGGTAAAACTAATAGCTAGATATGTACCAACAACAACGATAGAGAATATAAGGCAAATAATTAGGACATTTAACGCTCTATTTGCTTGGTATTTGGGATTGATAGTCTTTTTGAAGGTAGCTAAGGTTTCGCGGAACTCTCCTAGCTTTTCTATACAAGCGTTATAGATTTTGTCTTCGTCTTTTTCTCCGGACTTAGCCAAGTCGTCAGCGCGTGCTATTAGGCTATCAAGCAGCTCTGCCTTGTAGGCGTCTGCTTCCTTGCCGCTAGCAATAAAGCGAAATTCTAACTCTAAAAATGCGCGAAATCTTTGTAACATATTACCCTCCAATTATTAGTTTGTTTAATGCGCGATTTATTTGTGTCCATTCATTTTTCTTTTGTGAATATGTTTTTTTGCCGAGTTCAGTAATAGTATAGTAACGGCGCCTAGCGCCCTCTACACCTTCTCCCCAGTAGGGAGTAATCAAACCTTCATTTTCCATACGGCGGAAGGCGGTATAAATTGTGGCATCTTTGATATCTAGTAAACCTTCGCCAGCATCGATAATACTTTTGCTTATTTCATATCCATAGCTGTCACCGTTTAGTAGTTGTCGTAAAATAATAGTCTCGGTGTGCCCCCGTAACATGTCGCCACCTAGTGCCATTTTGTCCTCCGTTACATAATGTGTTTAAGTATATAATATCACACAAAAAGCATTTGTCAATAGCGTATCCCAAAAAAACTTTTATTACTGCAATAACTTCGATTTACCACCTGCTACTAGGCATACTTTGCTTGCTTTTTTAGGCGTTTGTATCCGAAAATATTTATAAACATTAAAGCAACAGTGCCAAGTGCAGATAGGTATGTTGTACTTTCAAAGGTCAAACTCAACCCCTTGGTATAGTTGTTTATGCTTCTAGCATATTCTGATACAGCGCTGGAAGCAAGGAGTTTTGGTACTAGCAAAATAATTAGCATAGGTATGCCCACAAAAAAGACATAGGGCATCCAGCCAAGGAATCTGGCAAGTGAAAGGCTAACACCTTTTTTCCTAGTAAATATGCGAAGTATAGCCATAAGGGCAAGGAGTACCCAAGCGGCTATTACAATTCCCAAAAAGATGCCTATTCCCTTAATAACTGAGCTTATACCATTTATTGTGCTGTCGCTTATACTGGATACTATATTTTGACTAATCATCATAGGTAGGTCACTATTACTACTTTCGTCGCCCACTTCCATTCCCATGCTATCGCCAATCACTGACATTACTATTTGTGTGGGCTTAATGGCTCCATTTTCGTCACCAAACTCTTCCACAAGATTGTCATACATTTCGCCAACGCCTTGGCTTGCTTCTTGTTTTAACTGGACTTTTTGTTCCGCTGACAAATCGGGTAGGTTGTCAATTTGTTCGTTGGTAAGAGCTACTAAGTCACCCTTAATTTCTTCGGGTGTAGCTTCGTCACTTAGCATTTTGTCTACAATGTCATTTATTCCTGATAGGTCAATATTAGCAGCTTCTGGGGGTAGCTCGTCCAAGTGTGCTTCAATGCTCTCATTTACTTCATTTATTGCCATATTAACGGCTAGTTTTGCGCCCACCTTAATGATGTTCTTTATGATTTTGTCCACATTATCAAGGATTTCTGCGGACGCATCACGCAGAGTATTAGTGACTGTAGTTTTGCTGTCACCATTTATTGAACCAAGCAGGACGGTAGGAGAAAGGCTTATGCCTAATTCAAACTTAGCTTCACTGGCTATTTCCGCAAAGTCTATATTAGCGAAAATGTCGCTGTTTTCTCCTAAATTTTCTTCACCGCTAGGACTAAGCAAAGATTTCATAATATCTTCGGAAACTTGGTAGCTTACCGCAATTTTCCAAAAGGTACCCACATATAAGGAAACCGCGCAAGCTATGGCTATTACCGCAATAATTATGTTGTAAATTACCAGTTTTGCATTGATGCTTTTTATATCGCCGCCAGCATACTTTTTCATAGTGTTTTCTCCCATTATATTCTTAATTTAATAATATCAATATGCATTATCAATGTCAATGTCAAGAATATATTTTGTCAAAAAAGATAGCAAAAAGGAAGTTTACGGACAATTATGACATAAAAAAAGGGCTTGCGCCCTTTTTTGATTATGTGTGGGAAATTACAAACAGGTATTTTGGATAAAACACGCAAAGAACTGAGTAGCTTTTTTTAGCCCTTCTATCTCGCAACGCTCATTAAGTGCGTGTATGCGGTGTTGGTCGTCCATGCTGACTAAAAATGGTGTGAAGCGATAAACATTGTCACTAACCTTGTAATAGTATTTGGCATCCGTTGCGGCAATGAAAGGGTAGGGCGCAGGTATAAACTTGTCAAAAACTTGAGTAATTGACTGTACTAGTACCTTATAAACTTCAGTATCAGTACGGCTAACGGGAGAGGGGTCAAAGCCTGGAGTTAGTTCGCTTACTTCTATATCATTACCGACCACCGTTTGGATATGCTTTTTTACCTGTTCTTGCGTTTGTCCGATGTTTATTCTGCAATTAACTACAGCCGTTGCCTTAGTAGGTATTACATTGGGCGCGCTCGCGCCTTCCATTTGTGTAAAGGCAAAAGTTGTACGCAAAATGCTGTTAGTAATGGGGTTAACTAAGCTAAGAACTGTTTTAAGCAGCGGACTAAGAATGTCACAATTTACAAACAAAAACTTATAAATAGGCTTCATATAGGGCGCCAAAGTCTTAAATGTTTCTTTAACGGGAGTAGACCAATAACTTTTCATTGGTATATGGGTAAGGTCAAGAATTGCTTGCGCAATAGTGTCCACTGCGCTGTGCTTTAGGGGAGCAGATGCGTGTCCGCCGTCCTTCCTGGCGGTAAGCACATAGTCAACATAACCCTTTTCGCAGGTGCCAATAAGGGCAACCATACCGTTTATTCCAAGTAGTTTGCCGTCAAGCACTGTGCCGCCTTCGTCTATGACAAATTCAAAGCGGATTCCGTTTTCTAACAGATAATTAGAGATGGCATTGGCTCCGTCTTTGCCAGTATATTCTTCGTCATGACCAAAGCAATAATATATAGTCCTTTTAGGCACAACACCTTGCTTTAGTAAAAGTTCTAACCCTTCAAGAGATGCCAGCATTTGACTTTTCATATCCTGACTACCCCGACCATATACATAGCCGTCCTTAATTACCCCGCCAAAAGGCTCTACTTCCCAACCTTCTTTGGGGGCAGGCACGACATCTTGATGAGCCAAGAAGCAACCAGGCAGAAGTGAGTCGTCTGAGCCGGGATACTTAATAATCAAACTGTAGTTGTTGATAAGTGTTTTTTCTGCTTTTAAGTGTATAAGGGGATAGGTTTTTTCCAAAAACTTGTGGTACTCTAGAAAGGGCTCATAGCTTTGGTTTTCTGTAATGACAGTTATCGTAGGGATTTTGATTGCTTCGCTCAAATGCTCAGCTAGTATGTCTTCGTCCACTTCAATGGGGGTATAACCGTCAGAAACTATCTTATTAGGCCGAGCAAGCGCGGTACGGATTATCATGAATAAGATAAGTGCGCCCAGCGCGCCAAAGATACAAATTAGTGCAATACTGCCTGGATTCATTTTTATCTCCAAAAGAACTAGATTTTATATTATTATAATTCAATAATAAGAATTAGTCAACTTTTGATTTTTTTGCTATAAGTGGAAATAATAAGTTTGTAAAGGTACAAATTATATTGACTTTCTCTATTACCTTATATATAATATTAAAGGTATTCAAATACGCTTTTGGTTTTTTTATACCGCACAAAATACTATTATTATTTAGCAAATAAATCTTACGGAGGTTCAAATGAGTAGAAAAATGACTATTGATGGAAATACCGCTGCCGCTCACGTAGCTTATGCTTTTAGCGAAGTAGCTGCTATTTATCCCATCACACCTTCCTCTCCTATGGCAGAAAGCTCTGACGAGTGGGCTGCTCAAGGCAGGAAAAATATGTTTAATCAAGAGTTGCGTATTGCTGAGTTGCAATCGGAAGCAGGAGCTGCTGGAGCTGTCCACGGCGCACTTTGCGCAGGGGCACTTACCACCACATTCACCGCTTCTCAAGGTCTGCTTCTTATGATACCCAATATGTATAAAATAGCCGGCGAGCTTTTGCCGTGCGTATTCCATGTTTCCGCAAGAGCGCTAGCAGCTCACGCGCTAAACATTTTTGGCGACCATGCTGACGTTATGGCTTGCCGTCAAACTGGTTTTGCTATGCTTTGTAGCAACTCTGTACAAGAAGTTATGGACTTAGCTCTTGTTTCACACCTAGCCACACTAAAATCAAAAGTACCGTTCATTCACTTCTTTGACGGTTTCCGTACTAGCCACGAAGTAAGCAAGATTGACGGAATTGACTATGACGACATGAAAAAATTAGTTGATATGGAAGATATCAAAGACTTCAAGAGAAGGGCACTAAATCCAGAACACCCCGTGCAAAAAGGCACCGCGCAAAACGGCGACATTTATTTCCAAAACAGAGAAGCTTGCAATGTTTATTATGACAAAGTCCCTGGCATTGTAGAAGAATGTATGAAGCAAGTAGAAAGCGTTACTGGCAGAAAATACAATCTTTTTGATTACTACGGCGCAGAAGATGCTGACAAAGTTATTATAATGATGGGTTCTGGAAGCGAAGCTTGCGAAGAAACAGTTGACTATTTGAACGCTCGCGGCAACAAAGTGGGCTTGATAAAAGTTAGATTATATCGTCCATTTAATATAGAAAAGTTCGCCCAGGCTATTCCTAAGACCTGTAAATACTTGACAGTGCTTGACCGCACAAAAGAGCCTGGAGCTATAGGCGAACCACTATACCTTGATGTTTGCACAGCACTTCGTGGCAAAGATTATGTTATCCTTGGCGGACGCTATGGTATGGGTAGCAAAGAATTTAATCCTACCATGATAGCAGGCATTTATGACAATATGGGTGGTGCTAATAAGAACCACTTCACAGTGGGTATTATTGACGATGTAAGTCATACTTCTCTTCCTATTGGCAAGTTTGTCAATGCCTCCCCTAAAGGTAGCATTAACTGCAAGTTCTACGGACTAGGCAGTGACGGAACAGTAGGTGCCAACAAGAACTCTATTAAGATTATTGGCGACCACACAGACAAGTTCGCACAAGGTTATTTCCACTACGACTCCAAAAAGAGCGGTGGTATTACTATTTCTCACTTGCGTTTTGGGGATACACCCATTAGAAGCAGTTATCTAATTGACTATGCTGATTTTGTGGCATGCCACACACCTAGCTATATTTATCGTTATGATATGGTTAGCGACATCAAAGAAGGTGGCACATTCTTACTAAATAGCATTTGGTCCGCAGAAGAAATGGATGCGCAACTACCTGCAAAAGTAAAGAATATCATTGCTAAGAAAAAATTAAAGTTCTTTACCCTTGACGGCAACAAAGTTATCGCGTCTATCGGCGCAACAAAGGGCGTAAATACCGTTATGCAAGCAGCTTTCTTCTACCTAACTGAAGTTATTCCTTATGCAAAAGCAGAAGAATATATGAAGGCAGCTATTAAGAAGACATATGGCAAAAAGGGCGATGCTGTAGTTAATATGAACTATGCTGCAGTTGATGGCGCAATTAGTAACCTAATTGAAGTAAAGTACCCAGAAAGTTGGGAGACAACAACAGAAGGGGCGCCAATGGTTGATATCGTTGGCACAGATTATTTCAAAGAAGTAATTAGTCCTATCTTGAGCCAAAAGGGCGATACACTCCCCGTTAGCGCATTTAGCGCAGACGGCACTGTACCTGTTGGCACAACCAAGTTCGAGAAGAGAGGTGTTGCTGTTACCGTACCAGAATGGCAAATTAAGAACTGTATACAATGTAACCAATGTTCGCTTGTTTGTCCACACGCAGCAATAAGGCCTGTTCTCAAGACACCTGAGCAACTAGCTGATGCACCTGCAACATTTGACACAAAGGATGCTACAGGCTTTAAGGGGTACAAATTCCGTGTGCAAGTTAGTCCTTATGACTGTACTGGTTGTGGCTCTTGCGCCAATGTATGCCCAGCCAAAGAAAAGGCTCTTGTAATGGTACCAATAGCTGACGCTATAGAAAGCAACGCTAAGAACTGGAGCTATGCAGAAAGTTTGCCAGAAACAGACAAGATATTCAAGAACGACTCCGTTAAGGGTAGCCAATTTGCTAAGCCTTTGTTTGAATTCTCAGGCGCATGCGCAGGTTGTGGAGAAACTCCCTATGTTAAGTTAGTTACCCAACTATTTGGGGATAGAATGATTGTTGCTAACGCAACTGGTTGTTCTTCTATTTATGGCGGTAGCGCACCAACTTGTCCTTACACCGTTAACGATAAGGGACATGGACCAGCTTGGGCAAACTCTTTGTTTGAGGATAACGCAGAATTTGGTTATGGAATGAACCTTGCAGTAACTCAAAGAAGAAAGAGAATAAAAGAGCAAATGGAAAGTATCATGGAAAGTGTCAGCGAAGAAAGTAAAGTTGCATTTACCGCTTGGATTGAAGGTATGAACGATACCGATAAGAGTAAAGAAGCATCAGAAATGGTAAGAGTTGCTCTTGACAAAGAAACAAGCAACAAAGAAATAATCAGTGACATTAAAGACAACGCAGACTGCTTGGTTAAAAAGTCCATTTGGATATTCGGCGGAGATGGTTGGGCTTATGACATCGGTTATGGCGGACTGGACCATGTGCTAGCTATGGGAGAGAATGTCAATGTTTTGGTACTTGACACAGAAGTTTATAGCAACACTGGCGGACAATCAAGTAAGTCCACTCCTACAGGTTCTATTGCTAAATTCGCTGCAAGCGGAAAGAAAACCAAAAAGAAAGACCTTGGTATGATGGCAATGAGCTATGGCTATGTATATGTAGCGCAAGTTAGCTTGGGCGCCAATATGGCACAAGTAGTAAAGGCAATGAAAGAAGCAGAAGCTTATGATGGACCTTCTCTAATTATCGCTTACTCCCCATGTATTAACCACGGTATAAACATGAGCAATAGTATTGCAGAAATGAAGAAAGTTGTTGATTGCGGATACTGGTCATTGTACCGTTACAATCCTACTCTAGCAGAAAATGGCGAGAATCCTTTTGTATTAGACAGCAAAGAACCAACAGCGGATTATAAGTCCTATTTGATGAGCAATACAAGATACTCTAGCTTGAAAAAACTATTCCCAGCCCACGCTGACGAGTTGTTTGAGCTAAACGAAAAAGAAGCTAAGCAAAGATACGAAAGCTACAAGACTTTAGCAAAAAAAGACTAGTAAGTCACTGTAAAAAACAAGAAGCTATCCTAATCGATTAGGGTAGCTTCTTTTTTTGACCGTAAAATATTGTTTACTTTTGTACTAGCCTTATTACCATTGCCGTCATATCGTCAGAATGTCCATTGCACAGTCTAAGGGTGTTTTCTGTAATGTTTTCCGCTATGTCTTGGGGGTTATTAGAATTGTTATTTGACAGAAGGGTAGCAAAATCTTCTGCATTCATTATGTCGGTAATGCCGTCACTAACTAAAATAAGGTAGTCATTATTTTTTAACCGTCTGCGCTCAATAAGTGGCTCTGCATCTTCAATAATGCCAAGTGGCAGAGTGCCGCCTTCTATGATTTCCATACTCTTGTCGCTCACTATATAGCTTTCTCTACCGCCTTGCTTAATAAAGTCGACATCTCCACTTTGGGTATCTATAATGGCAAGGTCTAGTGCGCTAAAGTCTTCTTTCTTGCGCAGAGCAAGCAAACGACTTACACAAGAAAAAATCACTTTGTGATTGAACCCTGCTTTATAAAATGTTTCTATTAGCATAAGAATATGGCTACTGGTATTCTCCGCGTTTTTACCTGTACCCATGCCGTCAGAGAGTATGAACATAATCTTGTTGACACCTATTTTTATAGCTTGCCTTGTGTCGCCACACCGTGTTTCTTTGCTGACACTACTTTCCCCATACAGCACCTTAAATCTAGGTGCAAGGGTGAAATTTATGCTCACCATATCTTTGACGGTTTTTGTACGAGAATATTCAACCATATTGTAGCATATGGTATCAGAAATAATTTTTGGCAAGGCAGGCTTGTCTGTGTCACTTTCTCTAAGAACTAAAGTAACTTCTTTGGGAACATCGTTACTGGTATAAATCACCACATCGCTAGCTATTATATTGGCATATCCAAGTTCTTCTATTAGCTTTTTTTCTAAGTTAGTATCAAAGGTAAGGTTACACTTTAATGACTGTGATAAGTCTTGTAGCAAGTCACTTACACCGCCTAGTTGTGACACAACCATTTCTTTGCCCTGTTCTATTCCGTTCTTGCGTTCTTGATGCTTGCGGAACTGTTTTACTTGGTCGTTGGCGCAAGTTATTACGCGAGAAAGTTTTGTGCAGTTTTCTCCCAAAGTAATGCCAGCATCAAGCAGTGTTGCCTTTCCGTTATCAAGTGCGGACATAACAAGTTGAGAAATGGCATTAGCCGTTCCGCCCATTTTGTCCCGACATCTGCCATACCTAGGGCAAACGCCACAACAGCTGTCACATACGGCATTTACTAGGCTTTCTGGGGTATCGCTTATGGGGCTTTCACTAAGAAGTAGCTTTTGCATTTCGTTAAAAGCAGAAGAAACGCCAGCAAGTCTTTTGCTGATGTCTTCTCTATCTCGGTTGACTATTGTTCTCAGAGCGAACTTTTGTTGATAGGTTTGGCGACTGTCGAAAATACGGTTGTATATTTTTTGTGGCAAACACGCAGGAATAAGACAACCGACAAAGGGCGGAATAAGCGCAAAAAGGTCAAAATTATCTGTCAAAAAATAACTGGTAATAACGAAACTAACAAATACTGCAATAGAACGCACAAAAGTAGGGAAGTTGCTTAGCGCAAGACATGCAAGCGAAATTATGCAGACTATGGCGGTTGCATTTAGACTGTTAGTTGCTATTGTTCCCCCGATACCCATAGCGCAGGACAAAAAAAGCAGGTGAGATTTGTCGAGATTGGAAAAAAACAATATGCACAAAGTCGCTACAAAATAAAAAATTGTCACCCCAAAAAGGCTAACGGAACTAAGCCCAATGCTGAGCACTGCAAGCAAAATTGCGCCACCTAAATATTCCTTGGCGGACAAGCGGTATTTTAGCCCACGAATAAGCATGGGGTAAAAAACTATAATACAAGTATAGTGAAAAATAATTGCTACAAGCATGCTCACAGCCGAAATTATTAAGTTATCAATGCTGTGCGATGATAGCACAACAAAGGGAATGCAACTTAGTAGCAGTAAAATGCTATTTTCTAGTATGGTTATTTTTTTCTTAGTTTTGAAATGAACTATGGAAGCGACAGCGATTATTAACACCACACAGCTAACCGATATAAGCAAAGGAAAGCTAAAGCTGATAAGCAAACTTGACAGCGCGTAAGCAGGCAGCAAAATAAAAATGTTTTGCTTGCAATAGAACAGCGAAAAGAGTAGCGCAATGCCAAAGCCAAATAGCCCTAAAAACTTTTCTGTTAGGCTAATTATCAAAAATAAAGCAGTAAATATTATTGTTTTTAATATATATTTTAGTGTCATAATCTCCCAAAAAAAGCTATACTATTTAGCTTACAGTATAGCTTGGTTAAGACAATAAAAATGTTAAATATTGGGTAAAGGTGGCTTTTTATGGATTATTACACACCGTAGAGCGCAGTGGTGGCAAATTCCGGCTCGCTAGTTATGTTTATGCCCAGTTTCCTTAGCATACTAAGGTCGATTTCCGGGAGCATACAAGAGCTGTGCGCTTCGCAATCCATCAAAAGATGTAAACTATTGAATGCCTTTTCTACCATTGGGTCGGTGGCGGCGCAAATACTGAGCGCAGTTAATACATCGGCTAAGTTTAGCTTTGCTTTGTCGCCATGAAGTACATCTTTCTTTAGTTTAATAATAGGTTCTAGTACAGCGGGGGAGAGTAGCAACACATCATCGTCAATGTTGGACAAAGTCTTGACAGCGTTAAGTATGACGCTAGAACATGAAGTCATAAGCGGTGTTGCCTTGCCACAAACCATACGCTTATCTGCTAGCTCCAGCGCAACGGACGGTTTTTTGGTATTTTCTGCCTTAGCTCGGCAGGGCTTTACTACCACTCTTTCGTCAATTGGGATTTTGTTTTCGTTCATAAGCAGCATAATTCTTTGGCTAGCGCACAAGTCACTTATGCCTTGTTTGTAGTCACAAGCTGCCTTAAAGTAACGCCTAATAATTTCTTGGCGAGCAGCCTTTCTGACGACTTCGTCATTTGTTATGGCAAAGCCTGCCATATTTACCCCCATATCTGTTGGGGACTTATATAGGTTCTCATCGCCAGTAATTTTTGCAAGGATACTTCTTACTATGGGGAAGGACTCTATGTCACGGTTGTAATTGACTGTGCTAATGCCATAAGCGTCAAGGTGATAAGGGTCTATCATATTTATATCGCCTAGGTCTGCTGTTGCCGCTTCGTAGGCTACATTCACGGGGTGGCGGAGCGGTAAGTTCCAAACAGGGAAAGTTTCGTACTTAGCAAAGCCTGCTTTTACACCCTTTTTGTACTCGTGATAAAGCTGACTTAAACATGTGCCTAGCTTGCCGCTACCAGGGCCTGGCGCAGTGACCACGACAAGTGGACGAGTTGTTTCTATATAGGGGTTGGCTCCATAACCTTTGTCGCTTACTATGGTGTCAACATCTGTCGGGTAGCCTTTAGTAAGTCTGTGAATATATGTTTTTTCGCCACGGCGTTTTAGCTTGTTAATAAACAAATCGGCAGATGATTGATTGGCATATTGAGTAATTACTACGCTGTTAATCAGTATACCCATTCCGCGTATTTGGTCAATTAACCTAAGGACATCCATGCCGTAAGTAATGCCAAAATCCGCGCGAATTTTGTTGCGTTCAATGTCGCATGCGCTAATTACAAATATTATTTCTGCCGTTTCTTTAAGTTTGTGCAAAATATTTATTTTGGAGTTGTATGCAAAGCCAGGAAGTACTCTGTATGCGTGCATGTCATCAAAAAGTTTTCCGCCGAACTCTAAATACAATTTGTTGTCAAATTGTGATATTCTTTCTAATATCTTTTCCGTTTGTTTTTGGTTGTAGATTTCGCCGCTAAAACCGATGTCCATAAATTCGCACCGCCATTCTTTAGTAATATAATGTATAAAGTATAAACCATTTTTGAATAACTCGCAACACAATTCTATTTTTCTTTTTTATTATTATTTGGTAACAATAGTTTTTATTAGTCTGCCTTTTTGGGGATAATTTTTATTAAGTAACTATTGCCTGCGGATTTATTGACATT
>CAYJBW010000010.1:0-28336 GCA_964368255.1 uncultured Christensenella sp. | reverse complement strand
GAATGAAACTATCGTGCTTTTCGGCAGTGATACCCGTCATCGGCTGGAACCAATGTGTGTAGTGTGTCACACCTTTTTCTAACGCCCAATCACGCATAGCTTCCGCAATGGAACTTGCCAGACTAGAATCCAAAGTCTCTCCCCTTTGTATTGTCCGCTTTAGCGCTCTATATGTTTCTTCGGGCAGACGCTGTTTCATCACCGTCTCGTTAAAAACCATAGTTCCAAAAATCTCTGGTACATTCATAAAAGTTTTCTCCTTAAGTAACTGCTTACTATAATAAAAATTGTATGATAATATCCACCCTAAAGTCAAGCTAATTAACTGATTTTGTTTACTATGTACTCATAAGATACTTTATATATACATAACTATATAGAGTGAAAAGGTATATCTATATCGGCGTTGTAGCCCTTTTTATGGTAATCTTTATTGCGTTTTCGGACAAATATATTTTATCGGTAAAAACAGGCTTAGAATTGTATGCGGTGTGCGTACTGCCTGCCCTATTCCCCTTTTTCTTTTTTTCCAAAATTCTTACCGAACTAAACTTAGGCTACGATGTAGGTGTTGCGCTCAAAAAACCGCTCAAAGTTATGTACAACGCGCCAAGTTTGTCGGGTTATATAATGATTATTAGTATGCTTTGCGGTTATCCTGTGGGGGCAAAACTTATTGCCGAGTGCTACTTAAACAATCTTATTGACGGTAGCGAAGCTAAGACAATATCTAGCTTTACTTCTACATCCGGCCCCTTGTTTGTAGTAGGCACGGTAGGTATTGCAATGCTTGGTAGCAAAAAAGCTGGGTTTGTCATCCTAATAAGCCACTATTTGGCTACCATACTCAATGGTTTGCTTTATAGAATAAAATGCCTGACAAGTGACAAAATGCCTAAAGCACCGCTAGTTAACTACGACAAAATACTAAGTGATAGTATGCTATCTTCCATAAAATCTATACTTATTGTGGGCGGATATGTGGCAATTTTTAACATGGTGCTAGATGTTTTTTTTGATATAAAGCTTATATCATTGCTCGCTTCACTTTTTGCCAATTTGGGCGTTGACTTTAGGCTTGGCACTGCGTTCTTTGCTTCTCTAATAGAAATTACTAAGGGATGTTTGCTTTTTAGTACTAGCGGCTTTACGATTAACAAAATATTGCCGTTCATTGCTTTTTGCATAAGTTTTGGGGGGGATAAGCGTCACTATGCAAAGTCTAACATTCTTATCAAAATGCAAAATATCCCCTGCGTACTATTTGCTTACAAAGTTTACGCAAGGGATATTGGCTTTTTTAATTTGTTTGCTTCTTTCCTATATTATTTAACTATGCTAATTTTTTTCCAAATTTGTTTGCTTCTTTACTATATTATTTAACTATGCTTATTTTTTCCAAAGTGGAGTTTATTCTTGCATTGGCTCCGTCAAGAGACTCCTTTACTTCATAAAGCATAGCAACAATATTTTCGTTTGCCTTATTTTCTATCAGTTCCTTATTCTTTAACGCTTCTTGTACTGTATGTTCACTAATTGCCTTTGCTTCGCTAAGAAGTATATGCTCATTAAGAAGTTTTGCTCTCTTTGTCTCCGCATATTCTATCATTTCATTGGCCTTTTCTTTGGCTTCGTTAATAATTGCTTCCCCCGTAACATAAGGGAGTGCCTGCCTAATTCTCTTAATAAGAGTAGTCATTGTTTCTTCGTTGACAACAACACCATTGCCCATAAAAGTTTTCTTACCGTTAAGGACTTCCGTTTCTAAGTAGCTTAATAATAGGTTGATATCTTCCATAATGCTCCTTATCGTATTTTGTCTAATATGGGTATAATCTCTTGCTCTACCATATCGCTTACGCTTTGGTTAGTTTTTACTTTTTCTCTGACATCGGTACTGCTTATTTCTTTAATAGCATTCATAAAAATGGTTTCTATACCGCCGTTTTCTTTGTTGTATTCCGCCATTTTCCTTTCGTATTCAAAATCTCGGTCGTTCCTTACGCCCCTCAAAATATATTTTATACCATGTGCATTGCAATAGTCAACAGCCATTCCCTCATAATACTCGATAACTAACCTTTTTTTGTACTCCGCTAAGGATAATTCTATCATATTTAGTCTGTCTTCTAAGGAATAACTCATTATTTTGTCGGGGTTGTTTAGTACCACAACATAGACTTTGTCAAAGTCTTCTAAAGCTTTAATAACCAAATCTTTATGCCCACAAGTAAAGGGGTCGAATGTGCCAGTTATGGCAACTTTCGATAACAAAGTAAAAATTTCTAAAGTAGTATCTCCGTATGTTCTTGTACTGATTTTGTCAAAATATTTGTCGTCAACTACGGCATCATCTGTTTTTCTTTCCACAATTATTGTGCCGTCACTAGAAAGTAATTGATGTTTTCTTATTCTGTCAAGCACTTGCTCGCCTAGCTTTTTGGAGTAAGGCGGATCACACAAAATAATATCTAATTTTATATTTTTGGATGCAAGTAGTCGCAAACAGTCGGTATAGTCGCCCTTAAATACTTCATAACTTGATTTGTCACAAAAAGCAAGGTTAGACATAAGTAAATCCAGTGATTTGCTGTTATTTTCGCAAAAATATACCTTTTTTGCTCCCCTGCTAAGAGCTTCAATGCCAAGAGCTCCGCTCCCGGCAAACAAATCTAGTACAAGAGTATCTTCAATATCACCCTGCAAAATGTTAAAAATCGCTTCCTTAACTTTATCCGTTGTTGGGCGGATATCGTTATTTATGGGGGAATTTAACTTTCTGCCACGGTACTTTCCTGATATTACTCTCATTTTTTATACTCTATTCTTGTTGATTAGACAACCTGCTTTTATTATTGCTTTTTCGTTCTCCGTTAGTTTGTCCATTTGTAGCATAATATTATACACTTGTTCTCCGCGTACAATTTGCGCTCCGATTTTGCCACTATCAAGGACATCGGCAACATTTTTTACAACAATTATGTCGTCAATTTCTAGCGGAACTATGTTGTCATAAATAAAAGGTAGCATACCCCAATTTATTAGATTACTTCTATATCTTTTGGTTGCGTATTCCTTAGCTAAATTGGCAACACCTCCGAGCACTCTTTGACAAGATGCCGCCTGCTCTCTTGCGCTTCCGTCACCTGGCTTGGTCGCATAAATTACGCTTCCTATTGAGTATTCCCCTTTTATGCCTGTTTTTACAATAGCATTGTTATATTCGTCCGCCAAATTTCCGTTTTGCCTTGCTTGCTCATCACTACTAACTTTCTTCGCGCGCTCCACATAATCGGGACGCTTTCTTGACAAAGTGAACTCCGCCAGGCGCATAGGATTACTGCGGTAACTGCTGGTCTCTCCTGACGGTATAAGTTCGTCCGTTGTGGTAACTGGATCGTCAATGACTGCCACAACTTTCATAAGTATATGCGTTGTGAGCGCGTTCATTTTGGGCCAGTCGGCAATGTTCGGTCCGTACTTTAGCGGATAACTATTATCCCCTTTGTTATAACAGTCAAGTATGCGGTTGTCATAAATGGTAGAGTCATAAGCAAACTTCTTCTTTTTGTAGGTATACTCATATTCCATTGCTGAAGTCAAAAAACCACCATTTGCTGCGGTGGCTGCTATACTTCTTGCATCCATAAGCGCAACGCTAGCAAGTTGACCTTCGCCTGGCTTGCTCCCCTCTCTGGATTCAAAATTCCTAGTGGTATGCCTAATCGATAATCCATTGTTGCTTGGCACATCTCCTGCCCCAAAACAAGGACCGCAAAAAGCCGTTTTTACATTAACGCCTGCATTTAAGAACTTGCTGATTGCTCCCTTTTTTACCAAATCTATATAAATAGGCTGACTGCCTGGATAAATGCTCATGCTAAGTTTGTCGCCAATACTTTTATTCTCAAGTATGGCAGCTGCTTCCATAAGATTATCGTATGTGCCCCCTGCGCAACCAGCAATAATCGCTTGGTCAACTTTGATTTTGCCGTCAATAATTTTGTCTGTTAGTACAAAATTCTTATTTTTTAATAACTTATTGCCTGCCTTTTCACATTCTGACAATATTTCAAAAGGATTAGCAAGTAATTCTCTTATGGTATATGCGTTGCTTGGGTGGAAGGGAAGAGCAATCATAGGTTCCACTTTGGACAAGTTCACCTTGATTATACTATCGTAATAGCAAAGCTCTTTAGGTTCAAGTTTGGTATACTCATCTCCCCTTTTATGGTTCTCCAAGTAGTCTTTTACCGTTTCGTCCGTCACCCAAATAGAAGACAAACAAGTTGTTTCTGTGGTCATTACATCAATGCCATTCCTATATTCTATTGGTAGGTTTTTTATTCCATCGCCAAAGAACTCCATAACCATATTCTTGGTAAAACCATTGTTAAAGGTAGCTTTAATGAGCGCAAGTGCCACATCCTGCGGACCAACACCCTTTCTAAGTTTGCCTTTTAGTTCCACCCCCACAACTTTGGGATATTTTATATCATAAGTTTGGTTAAGAAGTTGTTTTACTAGCTCTCCGCCCCCTTCGCCTATTGCCATGGTCCCGATTGCGCCGTAACGGGTATGAGAATCACTACCTAGTATCATTTTGCCACAACCTGCCATACGCTCACGCATATAGCTGTGGATTACTCCTTGGTGGGCAGGAACATATATTCCGCCGTACTTTTTTACCGCTGAATAACCAAAATCGTGGTCGTCTTCGTTTATTGTGCCACCCACTGCGCACAAGCTGTTGTGGCAGTTCGTCAGCACATAAGGCAGTGGGAACTTTTGCATTCCGCTTGCCTTAGCTGTTTGTATTATGCCCACATATGTGATGTCGTGTGATGCCATACAATCAAATTTTATTTGTAAATCGCTTGTTTTTGTGGTGGGTTGGTTTATGTTATGACTGTCCAAAATTACGTACGCAATGGTGCCTTTATAGGCATTTTCGTAATCTAAATTGTCTATTTGTCCTTTCTTTATTGGCTTTCCATTATAATAATAAGAACCTTTTTTTAACTTAATTGCCACTACTGCCTCCTTAAACCTGGTCTCTGTTCTTTGTATCCTTAGTTTTTAACCGAGCAATTGCTCTCATAAGAGTCATCTTGCTAAGCTCATATTCGTTTATATTCTTTGCATTTTCCAGTTTAATTGAGTGCTCTTCGATAGCTCTATTAACTCTAGCTTCATCAATGTCTTCCGGCCACTCCATAGTTTGGCATAGCACATAAACTCTATTCTTTTCTACAATAACGAAGCCTTCTCCGTTGGCGCAGTTCCTATGCACTCCACCGCTAATTACCCACATCATAGAGGAATGTAAGCCTACCACAATGGGGGCATGATTTGCTAGTATCTGCCTTTGTCCGTCTTCCGCATCTATTATTATAGAATCTACTTCACCCGCAAAAAATGTTTTTTCCGGAGTGAGCATTTCTAAATAAAAAGTGCTCATTTACTCTCCTTTTGTAGGTCTGCTTCGTAATTTTGCTTTACTTCGTCAATATCGCCCACAAACAAGAAATAATTCTCTGGAATGTGGTCAACTTCGCCATTAAGTATATCTTCGACACTCTCAATTGTTTTGTTTAGTGGTACAAACCTACCCTCAATATTAGTGTAAATGCTCGCCACATGGAAGGGTTGAGAAAAGAACTTTTGTAGCTTTCTTGCCCTATAAACTGTCAATTTGTCTTCATTGCTTAGTTCTTCCATACCTAGTATTGCAATAATATCTTGCAAATCTTTGTACCGTTGTAACAGTGCTTGACACTTTCTTGCAACATTATAATGTCTGCTACCAACTATGGACGGCTCAAGTATTCTGCTTGCAGAAGCTAGTGGGTCAATAGCAGGATAAATACCTTGCTCAACTACCTTTCTTGAAAGAACCGTTGTTGCATCAAGGTGACTAAATATCGCTGCTGGCGCGGGGTCTGTAAGGTCATCTGCCGGCACATACACCGCTTGAATGGAAGTAATAACTCCATTTACGGTGGAAGCTATACGCTCTTCAAGCATACCTAGTTCTTCATTAAGTGTGGGTTGATAACCAACCGCGCTAGGCATTCTGCCAAGTAGTGCGCTTACTTCACTACCTGCTTGAATATAACGATAAATATTGTCGATAAACAACAGTACATCTTGCTTTTTTATGTCACGGAAGTACTCCGCAACAGTAAGTCCGCTAAATGCTACTCTCATACGAGAACCAGACGGTTCATTCATTTGACCGAAAACAAGAGCGGTATTGTTAAGCACTCCGCTTTCTTTCATTTCCGAAATCATTTCGTTGCCTTCTCTACTACGCTCGCCTACGCCCGTAAAAACAGAGTACCCGTTGTTTTCTTGGCTAATATTCCTAATAAGCTCCAAAATAAGTACTGTTTTGCCAACGCCAGCACCACCAAAAAGTCCTATTTTGCCACCTTTTATGTATGGGGTGAGCAGGTCAATTACCTTTATGCCTGTTTCGTATATTTTTGTGTTATTATTGAGCGCAAAAAGTGTGGGGGACTTGCGGTAAATACTCCACATATCTTCCCCTTCTATTGCTCCTAAATTATCGATAGGTTCGCCTAGTACATTCATTACCCGACCAAGCACTCCTTCCCCAACGGGTATTGTTACCGTTGCGCCTGTCGCTCTTACCTCCATACCCCTTTTTAGACCTTCTGTACCTTGGAAAGATAGCGTTCTTACAATACCATTATTTAGGAAGCTTTCCACTTCAAATGATATTGTCTTGTTGTCAAGAGTAACTTCCAACTTTTCGTATAGTTTGGGGATATAGCCGTGGAATTGTACATCGACAACGGCTCCTATTACCTGAATTATTTTACCTATTTTTAGTTCTTTTGCCATATTTTCCTCTTAAAAAAATTTTGTTAGGCTAATTATCAATTAGCTGCGCTGAGCTTAATTCTGTTATCTCGGTAGTTATTTTTGCCTGCCTAGCTTTATTAAAACTAAGTTGCAACTCCTTGATAAGTTTGTTGGCATTGTCTGTTGATGCGCTCATTGCTCTCATTCTTTCCAAATGCTCATTAAACTTACTTTCTATCAAACAACTGTACACTATGCCTAGAATGTACTGCGGTACCAATATCTCCATAACAGTCGCAACATCGGGCTCAAAATCTAGTTTTGTTTCCTTCTCTTCCGCTCCTAAAGGAAAATCTTCTTTTAGCACGGGAAGTAGCCTTATTACATCTGGCTTTTGGACGGACTTTGTTATTAGCTTGGTATAGATTATTACTAGTTCTCCCATTTCGCTGGCGTCATACATCTGAATAAAGTCATTAGTAATTATTCTGGCATCTTCAAGAACTGGTTCCGGCGCGCATTTTATTTCTACAACGCTTTCTCCCATTTCGTGAAAGTGGTGAAAAACCTTGGCTCCTATACAAAAAATCTTGCGGTTTTCTGCCTTCTTAATTTCTTCGGTGGCAAAGCTAAGTAGTGTATGGTTATATTCTCCTGCTAGCCCCCTGTCAGAACCTATTATAAGAAAGTATGTGTCGCCCTCATTCCTTTTTAGGTAGTTATGCTTGGTGTAGAACTCCGTATTATTAAGGACGCTAGAAATACATTCTCTAACGCGCATAAAATATGCTCTGTTATTAGCATATTTAACGCTGCCTTTTTGCATTTTTGAAGCGCTGATAAGTTCCATCGCCCTAGTTATTTGGGCGGTTTCTGTTACGCTTTTTTTCCTTGCCTTAATTTCCTTAATATTATCCATTATTTTCTCTTGCTAAAAAAGTATGTATCAAAGTTCTTAATATTTTCGTCTAAGAGCTTTTCCATTTTTTTGGTTAGGTTACCACTACTCCTAAGTATCTTTACGCTAGAAAAACTGCTATTTACAAAATATGTATAGAATCCAGATACATAGTCCTTTACTCTATTTTCTGGCACAACACTAATGTGCTTTTCTATCACATACAAATAAATGATTTGTTTATCAAGGCTCATTGGGTCGCCTTCGGACTGCTTTAGCAGCTCAGTAATTTTCCTACCCTTTTCTAGTATAATCTTTGTATTGTCGTCAACATCTGCGCCGAACTGTGTAAATAGCGCCATTTCTCTAAAGTGCGCAAGATTAAGTCTAAGTTGAGAAGCCAGTGACCTTACCGCCTTGTACTGCGCGCTACCGCCCACACGAGATACCGACAATCCCACATTGAGCGCTGGACGCACTCCGGAGTGAAAAAGTTCTCCTTCTAGGTATATTTGCCCGTCTGTTATGCTAATAACATTGGTGGGTATATACTGCGAAATATCCCCCGCTTGCGTTTCTACAATAGGAATAGCTGTGATACTGCCCCCACCGTTTTCTGCATTTAATTGCGCGCTACGCTCAAGTAGCTTACTATGCACATAAAATATATCACCAGGGTATGCTTCTCTTCCTGACGGTCTTTTTAGTAGCAAACTAATACTACGGTATGCGTTGGCGTGCTTTGTCAGGTCGTCATAAACTATAAGCACATCTTTGCCGCGCGACATAAATTCTTCCGCTATTGTACAACCAGTGTACGGCGCAATATATTGAAGAGCCGCGCTATCGTCTGCCATACTGCCCACAATTATTGTGTTGTGCATGGCGTTGGCTTTATTTAGCTTTACAACTAGCTGATTTATGTTGCTTGCTCTCTGTCCAATAGCTACATAAATACAAATTACACCTTTGTCGCGCTGATTTATTATTGTGTCAACAGCAATACTGGTTTTGCCAGTTTGTCTGTCACCAATTATTAGCTCTCTTTGACCTTTGCCAATAGGTACCATACTGTCAATTGCTAGTATACCTGTTTGTAAAGGGCGGTTTACCTTACTTCTGTCCATAATGGCAGGGGCAGGTTTTTCTATTTTTTCCGTCTTTTCAAAGTTAAGCACAACATTGCCGTCAATGGGCTTGCCTAGTGGATTTACTACTCTACCAAGTAAGCTGTCGCCTACCGGCACTTCTACAATGCTTCCAGTACTATAGACAACAACACCATACTCTATATCTTGATTGTTCGTTATCAGCATCGCCTTAACGCAATCACTCATAAGGTTCATTGCAATGGCATAGTCTTCTTTACCCACCAGCAGTAGCTCAAAAAACTTACATTCTGATAGCCCTTCAATAGTAATTATTCCGTCTGCCGAAGATATTACCCGTCCACCATTTGTTTTGCTAAGCTCTGTACTTACCATTTCTTGTAGGTCCTTAACCCACATCATGGGAAGTTCTGCCGTGCCTTTGGACAAATGCTTATTAAAGTATGATATACTTCTTTGCTTGAAGTTGTGGAGTGATGCGGCAATGCTAAAGTCATAGATATTTTCGCCGTCAACAATCACAACACCACCTACAACGGTTTCTATACTGTAGGTAAAACGCACCTCTTGACTGGGGTGCTTATTGATAAGCGCTTCTTGCAGTTTGCTTTTTTGCTCAGGAGTAAGAGGTATTGAGCTTTTTATTATGATATTACGCATTGCTCTCTCCGTCATTTATTTCTTTTATGATACTTTCTATAAACTTATCATTGTCTTTGGCGGTCAAATCTCTGTAAATTAACTTTTGAGAGATATCCACCGCTAAATCAGATATAGTATAATAAAGTTCTTGCTTTTCTTTCTCATAAATAGATTTGCTGTCTTCCTTGGCCTTGATGAGCAAGTCTCTTGCTTCTTCCTTGGCAGAACTAAGTATTTCTTCGTTTTGTACCATAGCTAAAGCATGCGCCTCTTCTGCGATATAAACCGCTTCTTCGCGCGCTTCGTTTAGTATTCTTTCGCTTTCATTTTTTGCTTCGTTTATTTCTTTGACGGCTACTCTGTATCCTTCTTCCGCCTTTTTGTACTCCGCATCACGCTTTGCCATAAACTTTCTTACAGGTTTGTACAGCAAAAAGAAGAGCGCAGAAACCAAAATAAGGAAATTGAAAAAATGTAGCAAGAACTCTTGTACACTCAGTCCTAATATTATTTCTTTTGAAAAGAACCCCATTTTTTAACTCCTATAACTTAATTACTATCAAAATAGCAATGAGTAGTCCGTATATTGCGGTTGTTTCGGCAAAAGCTAGTCCTAGCATAAGTGATGTACGGATTTTGCCTTCTGCTTCTGGTTGGCGCGCGATAGCTTCTGTCGCTCTGCCTGTAGCAATACCCATGCCAATGCCCGCGCCGGCTCCGGTAAATACAGCGATTGCTGCGCCAATTGCGTACAACGCTTCGTTTGTAAGTGCTGCTAATAAAGAAATCATGTCAAAAATCTCCTAAGTTATTATATTTTTTGTATTTGTCAATTAAATGTATCTTACTCTACTGCTTCGTAGATAAACAATGAAGACAGTGTGGCGAATATATACGCCTGAATGAAGGCATGGAATAGCGTTGTTATTACACTTACCAGTACCGGAATTATAAAAGAAGTCATAAGGTAGCTATAAATAAGCTCCATTATCAAAAATCCGCTAACAATACTGCCAAATAGACGGAAGCTCATACTTACTGGCACTGCAACATCGGTAATAATGTTAATAGGGTTAATGAAACGCTTGAGTCTTTTTATCCCCTTTTCCCTAAAACCGTAAAAGTTTATTAGAATAAAGGTACTAATGCCCATACTCAAACAAGCGTTTAGGTCGGACATTATTGGGCGGAAGCCCAGTAACTCTATAAGTGTACCTAGTCCAATATAAATTGCCGCAATCATTATATAACAACCAATAAAATTGCTATACTTGCCTTCTGCCATTTTGTGGAAGCCCCCAACGAACATCTCAACAACTCTTTGAAGTGGGCCGGGCACATTTTTTAGTCGCCTGACAACGGTAAGTCGCAAAACTATTGCAACGGCAACTAATATTAACATGACAACAAACCCCGAATAAAAACTGGGGTTCACCATAATTTTTGTTCCGAACAAACTCACTTTATCGGGACTTAAGACTTTAGAAAGTCTTTCGCTGACGGCATTTGCCATTAGGAGATTGAACATTTTTTATTACCTTATTTTCCTATGCGTATAATGTGTATAATTATATCATACCAAAATTAAAGTAGCAAGGGTTTACGAGCGAGTTGTAACGCATATAAGACAAGCTTATGTAGTATTTTACTTGACTTATTATGCAGTTTTGGTACATAATAAATCCATTATGAAAAATGACTATAGTATTAGCGACCTAAACATTGTATACGAAGATAACCACATCATTGTTGTGGTGAAGCCCCAGAATATGCCCTGCTGTCCAGACGAGACAAAGGACTTAGATTTGCTTAGCGTTATTAAAGAGTATGTAAAAGTAACTTACAACAAACCAGGTGATGCCTTTGTCGGTTTAGTCCACCGCCTTGACCGCCCCACAGGTGGCGTTATGGTGTATGCGAAAACTTCCAAAGCAGCTATGCGCATATCCGAAGATATAAAGAAGAGAGAAATCGATAAATCTTATCTTGCAATAGTTATGGGAACGCCTAGAGAAAACAGCATAATTGGACTAACTAATTATTTGCTAAAAGATACCGCAAAAAACAAGGTGCTGTGCGTGCCTATGGCAACGGAAGGCGCCAAACAAGCTATACTTGACTACTCCACTATAGAATCAAAAAGCAACATGAGTTTGTTAAAAGTAAAATTACACACAGGCAGGGCACACCAAATACGGGCACAACTTTCTCACTTGGCGTTGCCGCTTTTTGGCGACCAAAAATACGGCGAAGGCAAAACGCCTGTGGGTTATAATTTGGCGCTATGGGCGCTAGAATTAAAGATTACCCACCCAACGACCAAAGAAAAATTGGTATTTAGAGTTTATCCACCTGTTGAAGATATTCCCTGGAAGTTCTTTGACATCAATCGCCATCTTTCCATCAGCATAAAAAATAATTATTAAATTTTTATTTTTCTATTGACAATGTTCAAACTTGTGGTATTATGTACTTAAACAGGTTATATACTTGTTGTATGAGTGTACATAATTTTCGGAGGTTTCTATGTCAAATATAAGAAAGGCGCAAATGTGGGACAAAATGCAATATCTGTTCCGCAACTACTATGACAGGATGATACATGTATCCGCAGAAATGGACGGCACAATAGATGTGGAGAGTTTTTCCAGGGCAGCAGGCATATTGGTTCACAAAATAGAAATTCTTAGATGCAAGTTTTGCCCGAGTGCTATTAACCCCTACTGGCTACTCACCCAAAATTACAACATAAATGATTATATAACTGTAATAAAAAGCGAAAATATCTCTACGGAACTTGACAAGGCACTAACTAAGTGTATCCCATTTGACAGTCAATTCCAAATAAGATTTACCATAGTAAACGGCAACAATAAGTGTGGTTATGCCATACTTCTTAATCATATGTGCGCTGACGGCTCCGATACAAAATACCTTATAGGTAAGCTAATTGAGCTTTATGCCGATATCGTAAATGGCGGTGACGGTAGCAAGGTAAAAATCAAGCAAGGTACTAGAGAGAACCGACAATTATATGACAGAATGCCTGCAGAAAAAGTTAAAGTTGCCAAAAGGTTATACAAAAATATTTCTCAAAGCAAAATAAAAGTGACTTTTCCATTTACGCCCACTGACGGCAGCGAAAGTATACAAATATTCCGTCTTACAATAGATGGAGATTTTTTTGAAAAACTTACCGCTAAGCGAAAATCGCTTAGTGTAACGGTAAACGATATATTTTTAACCGCATTTTTCCGCACACTTTACACTTACTTAGGTGGCAAAGAAAGTTCTCTAAACATTATTTCTATGATGGACCTTCGCCGTTACTGTGGTGGCGAAACGCTAGGAGTAACCAACATGACTGGCTTTGCGCCCTGCCAAATTACTATGGCAAGCGAAAGCTTTAATGCAACCCTTGACAAGGTAAAGTTACAAATGGAAAAGAGCAAAAAAGACGAATATATGGGACTATATGGACTACCGCTACTGAAGCTCGCCTTTACGGTATTCCCATATGCGCTTAGTGAGCTAGCTATCAAAATAGGTTACCAAAACCCACTTATTGGTATGTCAAACATAGGCATAATGGACAGAAGCAATTTCCAGCTAAGCGGTACGAAAATGACAAAAGGTTTTATGACGGGCGCAAGTAAATACAAACCTTACATGCAACTAACTACCGTCACCTTTGAAAACACAGTAAACCTTGCCATTGCAGAAAAATGCAACGAAAAGGATGCTATCATACTAAAGCAATTCTTAGTAGACTATAAGAAAGAGCTTTTAAGATTCTGTGAAAGTAATTAGATAAAACAAAAGGACTGAAAAATATTTCAGTCCTTCTTTTTTTTGTAAATAAAGTATACAATTAGCGGTTTTCTATCATAGCTTTGACTTTCATAAGTCTTATGGTGTTAGCCCGCTCGTTTTCGTCTAGCTTCATAGTAATGTACTTTATTGTTTCTTCCAGCTGGGGTATTATTACATATTCTAGCGCATTAACTCTACGGCGGTTCTTTTCTATCTCATCGGCTAGCATATTACAGGTTTTTTCCACTTCGGCAAGTTTGACTAATTTTATAAGTAGTTCACTTAGGTTGCTTATACTGCTGTCAAGCTCCGAAGATACACTGGCAAAAGAATAAGGATAAAGTTCTTTGGTGTCGCTAGGAAGTACGCTAATTACTGGCACGGCAACGCTCATAACATTCTTTTCTGATGTCTCAAGCTCCACACTAAAACCAGGCATTGCTACTGCTTCTTCCATAACTTGCGATGTTGTCACTGCGCTGGCAAGCAAAAAACTACGCAAGGATTGACTAACTTCGCTCTCTGTTTCCAGCCTAAGTCGCTTGTTCTCCTTGATATAAAGCATAAACTGGCGTATAGTTTCGTCAGATTTATCTTTTAGTAGTTTGTGTCCCCTGACAGCGGTTTTTAGACGAGTTTTTAGCCGTCTAAGCTCCATTCTGGTGGGATTTACATTGATTCTTGCCATATTATATAACTCCTAGATGTTGTCGTAATATTCTTCCAAGTAAGCATCTCTAATACGCTTAAGCTCGTTTCTTGGTAGCATTTTTAACAAGGTCCAACCTAAGTTTAGCGTTTCTTCTATACTGCGGTTCTTGTTAAAGCCCTGAGAAACATATTGTTTTTCAAACTCTTCTGCGAACTTAGCGAACTTTCTGTCTACTTCCGTTAGCGCCGCTTCGCCTAGTATTGCGCTAAGCTCCTTAGCTTCCTTGCCCCTAGCGTATGCGCTAAATAATTGGTTCATTGTGTCAGCGTGGTCCTTTCTTGTTTTGTTAGCTCCAATACCTTTATCCTTTAGACGGGATAGTGAGGGCAAAACATCAATGGGCGGTGTTGCGCCTTTTTTGTACAGTTCACGGCTGAGTATTATTTGTCCTTCGGTAATATACCCAGTTAAGTCAGGAATAGGATGAGTCTTGTCATCTTCTGGCATTGTAAGGATAGGAATTTGTGTAATACTGCCCTTTTTGCCCTTAATTCTGCCCGCTCTTTCATATAGAGTAGCTAGGTCAGTATAAAGGTAACCGGGGTATCCCCTACGGCCAGGCACTTCCTTTCTTGCCGCGCTTACTTCACGCAACGCTTCGCAATAGTTGGTGATGTCTGTCATAATAACAAGTACATGCATATCACACTCAAAAGCTAGATATTCCGCTGTGGTAAGCGCCATACGCGGAGTAGCAATTCTTTCTATAGCAGGGTCATTTGCTAGGTTCATAAATAACACCGCTCTGTCTATTGCGCCTGTTTTGCGGAAGTCCGACACAAAGTAGTCAGCTTCTTCAAAAGTGATACCGATAGCGGCAAAAACAACGGCAAACTTACTGTCACTGTTTAGCACCTTAGCTTGACGGGCAATCTGTGCTGCAAGTTCTGCATGTGGCAACCCTGATGCGCTAAACACGGGAAGTTTTTGCCCCCTAACTAAGGTGTTTAGTCCGTCAATTGCTGATATACCTGTTTGGATAAACTCATCTGGATAGTTTCTTGCAACAGGGTTGATAGGTTGTCCGTTGATGTTTATTCTCTTGACAGGAATAATTGGCGCGCCATTATCACGGGGGCGACCCATTCCGTCAAAAACTCTGCCTAACATATCTTCGCTTACGGCAATTTCTATGCTTTTGCCTAAGAAACGGGCTTTTGATGTGGATATCCTTAGTCCTGAAGAACCTTCAAAAAGCTGTACTAACGCTTTATCTCCATTTACTTCTAGCACCTTGCCGTGCCTTATATCGCCGTTATCTTGCTCTATTTCTACGAGTTCGTCATACTTTACACCTTCCACGCCTTCAACAAGCATTAGTGGCCCGACAACCTCTCTAATAGTTTTGTATTCTTTTAACATAAATAATAACCTCCTAGCCGATAACAGCGGTAATTTCTTGCTTTAATTCTTTCTCTATTTCATCGAACTTCGCCAATTCTTTTTCTTCAATATACTTAGCTCTGCCGATTTTTTCTCTTACTTTCATTTCTATTATGTCTTCAACATCCACATTGTGCTTAATAATAGCGTCTTGACCTAGTTTGTGGAACAATAGTATTGCCTTGAGCATCCTTTGTTGTTTTTCTAGCGAAGCGTATGTGTCAATTTCGTGGAATGCATTTTGGTGCAAGTAGTCTTCTCTAATCGTCTTTGCTACTTCCATAGTAAGTCTGTCTTTGCTACCAAGTGCGTCCATACCAACAAGGCGCACAATTTCTTCCAAAGTGGCTTCTTCTTGCAAAATAAGCATTGCTTGCTGACGGAGAGCGTTCCACTCCTGTCCCATTTGGTCATTGTACCAATCCGAAAGCCTGTCAGCATACAAACTATAGCTTTGCAGCCAGTCTATTGCCGGGAAGTGACGGCGATAAGCAAGAGATGCGCTAAGTCCCCAAAAGACCTTAACAATACGAAGTGTTGCTTGGCTTACCGGCTCGCTTAAATCGCCTCCAGGGGGGCTAACCGCTCCAATAGCCGTTACGCTTCCTTGCCTTCCTTTGCTACCAAGTGTCCTTACTATACCTGCTCTCTCATAGAACTCGGCAAGTCTGCTGCTTAGGTAAGCAGGATATCCTTCTTCACCTGGCATTTCTTCCAGTCTTCCGCTCATTTCTCTAAGAGCTTCTGCCCACCTTGATGTTGAGTCTGCCATAATCGCTACATTGTAGCCCATATCACGGAAGTACTCGGCAATTGTGATACCTGTATAAATACTTGCTTCACGCGCCGCAACGGGCATGTCAGAAGTATTAGCAATAAGAACCGTTCTTCTCATAAGAGCTTCGCCCGTTTTGGGGTCGATAAGCTGTGGGAATTCATTAAGAACATCGGTCATTTCGTTACCACGCTCGCCACAACCTACATAAACTATTATGTCGGCATCCGCCCACTTAGCAAGTTGGTGCTGTACTACCGTCTTACCGCTACCAAATGGGCCTGGTACTGCGGCAACACCGCCCTTTGTAATGGGAAAAAATGTGTCAATAACTCTTTGCCCGGTAACAAGTGGTACATTAGGTGGTAACTTCTCTAAATAAGGTCTGCCCTTACGAACAGGCCATTTTTGCAGCATTGTAAGGTCATATGACTTGCCGTTATTGTCAATTTTTGCAACTATATCGTCTAAAGTGAATTCGCCTTCACTGATTTCTTTTACTTTACCACTAACACTTGGCGGAACCATTATGCTGTGCCTTATTAGGTGGTTTTCTTGAACATATCCTAGTTCATCACCAGATATTAGCGTATCTCCTACCTTCGCGGTGGGATGAAAGTGCCACTTTTTGCTATGGTCAAGGGCGGTAACTTCCACGCCCCTGGCTATTCTGTCCCCGCTCTTTTCTCTAAGAGCATTTAGTGGACGCTGAATGCCGTCAAAAATAGATTCAATTAACCCTGGCCCTAACTCAACACTTAGCGGCATATTGGTGGTATACACTTCTTCGCCTGGACCTATTCCGCCCGTTTCTTCATAAACCTGAATGGACGCTTTGTCGCCACGCAATTCTATTATTTCTCCGATAAGCCTTTGATTAGATACTTTTACCACATCATACATTTTGCATTGGCTCATTCCGCCTGCTACAATTAGTGGTCCGCTTACCTTGATTATGTTACCGATTATTTCCTTCATGTTTCTCTCCTCTTTTATGCAAAAAGTGTTTAATTTTTACTCAATATGTCTGTGCCAATCGCCTTTTCCACATCTTTGGAAATCCCCCTCATGCCATACCCCGTTGCTCCGCTTGCGCCAGGAATGGGTATAATCGCAGGATAGGGGCGGGCTTTGTACCTGTTTACTACCTCACAAATACTTTCAGCAATCTCTTCGGTAATAAAAATAATGGCGTACTCTCTAGCAAGTTTTTTTAGCGTTTCTGAAGCGTCAAAGGCATTTTTTATGGGGAAAACTTCCACACCTATCGCCTTGAACGCAAGTATGCTATCCTTGTCGCCTATTATCGCTATTTTGTTGTTAGGCATATAGCAACCTCACTCGTTTTTTCATTTCTTCAATTTCTACTTTGTTTTTTATACAAACAAGTACTACTCTAATAACCTTAATTTCGTTAAGCTTTGCCAAATAGTATCCAACAATGGGCGCCACAGAGAACATATCTGACTTGTTTACTGAGAATATTTTTAGCAAATAATTATCGCGCACTGTTTCGTACTGGCTAAGGTCATTGTCACTTATTTTGTCAAGGAACTCTTTATATACTGTACCACTGAGTAATTTAGCAAGTTTTGTTTCGTCCAAATTTAGTTCGGAGAACTGTTTAAGCGACAAACTGCCACCTTCTACGAAGTTTTCCGCAAAGAATGGAAACTTGCTTTTTATCTTTATTACACGCAAAAATGTCAATATATTGGTGGAATCAATAAAGTTTTTGAAGTACTGCAAAATGTATTTGTCGTTAACCTTTTTTAGATACTCCACAATATCTTTATACATAGCTTTGTCTAGTTCCACATCGATAAGTCTTGGGGAACCGTTGCCCGTCTCAAATGCTTTGTTAATTGTCTTAACTGCTTCCGTAATATTGGGGCTAAACTGTAGTTTGTCAGAATCTAACCATTCTTTAAGCTGCGTAAAGCTATAGTTCCCGTCTGGCAAAATTAACGGAGTAATATCTTCGATTTTGCCGTATTTTGCCTTAAAAAGTGACTTAATGTTGTGGTAATCGTTGCGCATAAAGAAGCATTCAAAGCCGACATTTGCTGGGGCTACTTCCCTAACAAAGGCGGTAACAATCCTTTCTTCTTCATTAAGCAAATCATAAAAGCTGTTGCCGTCAGCAACCATTCCACCGGCATAGCTAACTTCTATAAGTATCCTTACAGCGTCTTCTATGTCTTTACACTCCATCATTCTAAAAAGCCTTTCTTCACTAAAAAGAGTGGCTTCTTTAGCTTTGGCTCTGGAATTGGCAAAAATCAAACCTTCTTTCATTTATTCTCCAAACATTATCTCGGCAATTTCCGGCTCAAAAATACTTCTGACGCTGTTAAGTTCTACTTCCAGTGTCATATTCTTATCGCTATTCTTGCCTTCCAAAATTACACCGCCACAAAAATCGCCGTAGTTTTTGTTGATAACAACCTTAGCGCTTGTGTGCGCCTTTAGCCACTTCTCATCAAACAAATCTTTATCTTGTTGAGAAAAAGTAACAATGTCGCCATCACTAGACAATTTTAGCATCCTTTCTACAAGACTCTCATAACTCTTTTTGTCTGATTTGATTGCACTTATCGCATCAGAAAAAGTCTCGCCAATCATTTCTTGTTTAGCCTGCAAAATGAGTTTCTTCACTTCTAGGTTAGCTACCGTTATTTTGCGTCTTATTATTTCTTCCCGCTCCAAATATGACTCTGCCATATTCTTCTCGCGGTAGACCTTAACATCGTTTTGAGCAACGGAAATTTCTTCAGCGCTAAAATTGTTAGCTTCCTCCAAGGTAGAGTTTACAATAGCTCTGCCATCACTCAGAATTTTTTCTATTATAGCTTGTTTCCCGCTCATTTTTTTCTCCTATTATATCCACTTGGGAATAAATACTGCCAAGAAAGATACCAAGAAGCCAAGTAGCGCGTAGGTCTCAACCATAGCTGTCATTAACATACCCTTTGTGCTTTCTTCTGGGCGTTTTGATACAAGACCAATAGCGCTTACTGCTACATTGCCTTGTTGTATTGCCGAGAATAATCCAGAAATAGCTACAGGTAAACACGCAGCTAGCACGCCAATTCCACCAGTTAGGCTGATGTAGGTGCCGGTGCTTGAAAGTATGAAACCGCCGAAAGCGTTTAACTTTATCAATCCTAAGAATCCTACAATAAAGCCGTAAATACCTTGTGTTGCGGGTAGCAATTGCAAAATCAAGCATTTCATAAACTTATCTGGGTCTTCTGCGGTAACTCCTGCTGCCGCTTGTCCTGCACGGCTTACACCAATACTAGAGCCTGTGCCGCTCATTCCTACCGCTAACGCTACTCCGAGTAGTGCCAAACCTGTTCCTAATAGTTCCATATATGACCTCCTATAATGTCAATGTTTTTGTTAGTTATCTAAGTAAGTATATTTTGTTTTTGTCCCAAGTGGCATGAATGCCCTGCCGTTACCTTCATAAAAACGACCAAAGAACTCTATATATTGCAAACGCGAGTTATGAACATACGCGCCAAGCAAGTTTATTCCTAAGTTAAACAAATGCCCAATAATCAGCACTGGGACTGCTATTATCCAACCAATCCATAAACCGCCAAAGAATGTATTGACAATAATTAGCGCGAGCATGTTAATAACATAGCCAATAACTCCAGTGGTAAGTCCTAGTCCGAACAAACGGGAATAGCTAAGTAGGTCGCTCACTATATTGATAGCTCCGTACGCATTGCCAAGAGCCCCAGTAACCATTTTGAGTGGGTTCTTTTTGCCCACAGCTCCACCAAGAAGAAGCATTACTACGCCAACTATGGCTACATATTTGCCTACATCCGCGCAAATTTTGAACCAACTCGGGGTAATATCCACAGTAATTGCTCCAAGGAATATCATAAGCACTGGAGAAATTAGTAATAATCCAATAAACATCAGTACCCAGCTAAAATTGTTAAGGATACCTGTCAAAATATTGCCTGCTTTTATCTCTGCAGTGCCCTTTAATGCAAAGCCAGTACCTATTTGTAGTACTCCCATGCCGAGCGCTAGCATAAACATCTTTAGCGGTTCGTCAAGTGGATTAAACCAAGCGATTTTGTTAAAAATACTGTCTACTGGTAGTGTTATTGCGAACCATCCGCCAAATATTGCTCCCCAAATAATGGTAGACAAACCGCACATCCCGAACATTATTAGCATCTTTCCGCTATTTTTGACGGGCTTTGTTATGGCAACTACGCCAAAACAAACTATAGCCATAAGTAAGCCATACCCTGCGTCACTCATCATTATGCCAAAAAACATAAAGTAAAACAGCGCTACGAACAAATTAGGGTCTTTGCCACGATAATTGGGACGGCCAAACATATCTGTAATGCCTTCAAATGGGCTTACTAACTTATTGTTTTTTGTAAGCGTTGGTGGCATCTCGTCATCAAGTGGGTCGCGGAAAAATATCTCCACTCTCTTGCACTTTTTGTTTACTTCCTCTTCCACTTCTTTAACGCGTTCACTTGGCACCCAACCTTCCATTACAAAGGCTTTTTGTGTGCTCTTGCAACCTTCTGTTACTTCTATTTTTGCCTTCTCAAGATTGTAGTAGTCATAACTTACCTTGAATTCTGATACAAAATTTGTATACTCCACAGCTTGATTTACATTTTCTACTCTCTGCTTTTCTAACTCAGTTAGTTGCTCACGCAAATAACTAAGCTGTTCTTTGGCTGTAGCGTCATAATTGAAGCTAGCGCGCATAAATTCACAACTTGTCAGCACATTTAGCGCATCTGCTTTACTGTCCTTATGCCCTATTACAAGTACACAAGCGTACTTGTCGCCTTCGTAGCATTTTGTAACAAACTCTGCGGTGTTTTCTTCAAAATATTTAACTTTATTATTGGGAATAATGCCGGCAAGCATGAAAGTATACTTGGTGTCTTTTATCTCCGAAAAAGGTACTTCCAGTGGCTCGTATACACTTAACTGTTCAATAAGAGCAATATTCCTAGCCTTATTGGTCTTGATATCAACTAAGTTACTATTTATTCTTTCTAGCTCATTTATCTTAGAAAACAGCTCCATCTCGTCCTTTGCTGTTTCTTCGTACTCGTCCAAACTCACAAGGCGGTTTTCTCTCTTTAAGCTAACTTTTACCTTGGATTTTTCGTCAATTATGGCATAATCTCTTGCCATTTCTCTCAAAAATGTTAGAGCAAAGCCAATGCGCAAGAGTTTTGACTCAAGCACAGCTTTGTGCTTTTTGTCGCTAACAAAACTGTTGTGACAAATTTCTTTGCCTTCGGTTAGTTCCACACAGCCTTTGGACATAAAAATCTTCAAAAGTCTACTTTTTTCGCTATTATGAGCAACTAGGCTCATCTTTTGCATACTAACTATTGCCATAACCAGCCAATACCTTCTGTTTTATAAATTCTACCGCTTGAGTTTTTTCTGTTGATTTTTTTAGCTTATCAACTGCGTTTTTGCCCGAAGAAAGAATATCTTTATACTGTTTATCGCCTTCTTTGCTAGCTAGTTCCACTACCTTTTTCCGTTCTTCTTTGACCGCTTCTTTGGCGGTATTTCTTATCTTTTCACATTCCAGCGAAGCATCGGCAACCATAGCCTTAGCATCTTCTGTCGCTTGGCTTACCAACTGATTTACTTCTTCTTCTGCCGCTAATATGGCATTTATTGTATCAGCAATCACAACTGCCTCCTAAAAAAATTACTATTATTTTGTACCAAAGAGTCTGTCGCCAGCATCGCCTAAGCCAGGCACAATGTATGCATGCTCATTTAGCTTTTCGTCAAGCGCCGCTGTAAAAATTGGCACATCGGGGTGCGCCTTGTTAAGTGCTTCCACGCCTTCCGGAGCAGATATTAAACACATGAACTTAATATCAGTTACTCCCCTTTGTTTAATAAAATCTATCGCCATAGCTGCGCTTCCACCTGTTGCTAACATTGGGTCAACAACTATTACTGTCCTTTGGTCAACATCAATAGGGAGCTTGCAGTAGTACTCTACGGGTTTTAGCGTTTCTGGGTCACGATAGCAGCCTATGTGTCCAATTTTTGCTGATGGTACAAGGTCAAGTATACCATCAACCATACCAAGACCTGCTCTAAGGATAGGTACAACACCAATACTGCGTCCGCCAAGCATCTTTCCCGTCCATACTGTCATTGGTGTTTCTATTTGGACATCTTCTAGTGGCAAATCTCTAGTTACTTCATACGCCATAAGTAAGGATATTTCTTTTAGCAGTTGACGAAAATCTTTGGGATTTGTGTCTTTACATCTCATCATAGACAGTTTGTGCGTAATGAGCGGATGATTGATAATGTTAACTTTCATTAGTATGTCTCCTACAAATTGTTATTCTCTATTTTCGTAATTTTATCTATTCTGTTTTGGTGCCTTCCCCCTGCAAAAGCCGTTGTCAAAAACTTTATTGTCATAGCTTTAGCATCCTCTGGGGAAGTAATTCTTCCGCCCATAGCAATTATGTTGGCGTTGTTATGTTCCGCCACCATTTGCGCAGAAAAAATATCAGTAATGTGTGCGCATCTTATGCCCCTAACCTTGTTGGCGGCAATAGAAATACCAATACCGGTACCGCAAAGCAAAATACCTTTATCTGCTTCACCCGATGCCACTGCTTTTGCAACTTTATAAGAAAAATCTGGATAGTCTACCGAAACTTCGGCATTATCAGTACCATAATCAATGATTTCATAACCTAAGGACAAAACTGCGTCAATACAAAACTTTTTCAAATTATATCCGCCGTGGTCGCAACCAATAGCAATCTTCATAAAAAGCTCTCCTTTAGTACAAACAAAAACAAGTATATTATGGTTATTTTGTAGTATTATATCATAAATTGATATCTCAAGCAAGTAATTAAATAATCATTAGGCATTACAAATAATGCTATTTGTAGAAAATAGATTATATTATCATTCCCCTACAACTTTTTATAAGGCGGTTCATAACCGAACCTTCCATTCCTTCATTGCTTAGAGCCTGTACCAAAATAACATCATATTCCTTTTCGCACTCACGAAGTAAGGAAAATACATCGTGGGCAATTTCTTGGGGGCTATCCCCCATACTAATACTGTTTAGGTGCTTGGTTGCGTCCAGATTGGATTTTTTTACCAATACAACAACTTTTTTGCCCTTGTCGGTATTGTTTTTGTAGAGTGCTTCTGCTGTGCTGTTTTTGTGGAACATAAAAGTAGGCACAATGGGAGCATAATGAGTGTATTTCATACCAGGGGAAGATGCAATAATTACTTCTCCCTTATGGTTGATAATTTTCGGCAAATACTTACTGAGCATTTCTATTGTAATGGCACCAGGGCGAAGTATGGTTGGGATGTCAGTAAGGCTAATAACTGTGGATTCTATGCCTACTTCGCAAGGTCCGCCGTCTATTATAAGTGGTATTTTCCCTGCCAAATCTTCATATGCGTAGCATGCTTTGGTGGGGCTTACTCTTTTTGATGTGTTTGCGCTAGGAGCAGCAACGGGACAATCACACAGCTTTAGCAGTTCCATCGCCATTGGATGAGATGGTATGCGTATGCCAACGGTATCAAGTCCAGCAGTTACACAGTCGGGTACACAGGGCTTTTTTGGCAGCACTATAGTGATTGGTCCAGGCGCAAAAGCTTCAAATAGCCTTTTTGCATCATCATTCATATAAGCTACCTTCTCTATTGCTTTAATGCTCGGCACATGGACAATAAAAGGATTGTCCGATGGTCTATTTTTTACTTCAAATATTTTTTTTACCGCTTCTTCGTTGGTCGCATCCGCGCCAAGTCCGTACACGGTTTCTGTAGGGAATGCGACAATTTCGCCCCCTCTAATAAGCATAGCAGCTTCATGTAATAGTTCGTATCCACCTACTTTTGTCTCAAAATCCATTATTATTACTCCAAAATAAACAAAGTTGTATTATTGCCACTGCCAGCCACCACTCGGCTGGTCAAAAATTTTCCGTCTTCCATAACCGTTTCTATAACATCTAACTTATCATAGATTGCTTCCATTAGTACCTTTCCTTCATAGTTTTTTAGTCCCAGCTTATCGTTTTTACTAAATACATAAACGCCTTGCCGTACATTTACCACATCAGAAAGTAATGTTTCGTTACCGCTTCTATCTATGCGGCTTGTTATATAAGCAGAGCCTTCCTTTTTAGTTCCTATACAATACTCGCCAAAATATAAGGATAATTCTTCATACACAAAGGGCAACAACCGCCTACCGTCAAGGGACAATGCACCATAATAAGAGGCTTTAGTTTGCATATTTACTTGATTTGCAACTACTCCACCGTCATTAAGCGCGTATGTGATGTAGGTATAAGTATCCGTAACAAGGGGCTCAAGCACCTTTTCTTTGAAATTCTTGTCAAAAACGCTACAGCTACCAAAGTAGTTTTGATAAATAGGGTCCGAAGTCTGCACAGCCACACCGCCCACATAAACGGGTGGCATAAGCATCTCTTCTATTCTTATAATGTTAGCCTGTCTATCCATCAAACAAAAAGATATCTCTGCTTGATAACTGCCACTATCAATATATGGCAAATAATAATAGTAAACTATACTATAACCGTCTTTAATGGACATTGCAGGATTGTGATAAGGCAAAGAATAGGAGTATCGCCCACTGCTTTTATCATAGGGCGAAAGGTTTTGCAAATAGGAACATAGCTCTAAGTAGTAGTCACTATTATAAGCATTTGCCACACCTTCCACAAGAAGCCATTCCTTTTGTGTAGCGGTCTTTGTCTTTACATTGTACAAATCGCAACGCACATTAGCATAATATGTGGTAGTTTCTCCGCTATAAGTGTCATATTCTTGCAATATCATATTATAGCCAGTGAACGCTTCTTCATCCTTAATTTTTGCCGTGCGAGAATACCAACCATTTCCGAGATAAAAAATATCTATGGATATTTGATTGATGTACTCTTCTTCGGTATCTTCTGGAAAAGCATAATAAAAGTCTTTCTCGTTGAGCTCTAGGTATCCGTTAAGTTGCAAATTGCTGACTTCAAAAAAACATGCGTGATTGGTAGCAACGGCGGCAAGCAGTCCGTCATTTATTGTAAAAGTATAGCTGCCTCCACACTTTACCTTGAATTTTTCTAACAACACACCCTGAGAATAATCATAAAATGTGCTAAAAGGTAAGGAAGCATAAGGAGCATTCTTTGTACCCGGGCAGGCTATATAGTCCCCCACAAAACTAAACTGGTCATAGCTTTCGTTATGCTCTACAGAAAAGTCTGTTAAATCCTTAGTGTCCCCCGTCCCTGTATTGCGGTACTTAACCACGCCAACCTTATAAACTAATACATTGTTGTTATTACTATCCGTACCAAGAGCAGGTTTTGTAACCACAGCATAGTCGCCCTTTATCTTTAACACACTAGTATATTTGGGCGAGCAGTATATTTCTGTCGAAGACGCAAAACCAAGCAGATTCATAGTTTCGTCTTGAGAATTGCCATACTGATTTATTACTTCCGTTCTGGTAAGATAAATATCATTTTTGCTGTCATAGCTAAAAACAGAAACATTCTCTGGCAAACTTATCGCTTGTTTTGCCACAGTAAAGGCTCCATTGGATGCAAAGTCATTAAAATATTCTTGGTACTTGGTCTTTTTGTTGCAACCAAAAAAGGTTACAACGCTAACAACAACCAACAAAACCATAACAAAACTTCGGAACATTTTTTTCATATAATTATTGTACCATTAAAATTAAAATTACACAATAAAATAAAAGCTGTCTTACATTAGTACTAGTAAAACAGCTAATAATTTTTGTTTACGCATAAGAGTTCTTGATTAACTGAAGTATATCACCCTGTTATTATGAAGGTAAACATTTATGGCAGCATAATCGGCATCTTTACTTAAAGCCTTCTCAAATACTCTGTCAAACGGTGTTTCATAATACCCCACAACTTTTAATTCGTATTCTTTCCCACCCTTTCCAAAAACACCTTGTTTGATGTCCTGAATCTTAATACTCATATCTTTTTGTGCGGTAGTATCAAGTAACCCATAATATGCAAGTCCGATAGGTAAGACAGCATGAGGTACCATCGCAAAATAGTTGTGCATGCTGCTAGATGTTTCATAATCTATTCCCAAAAAACAGTATTTTTGGAAAATATAATCATCCGCAAGAACTCTTTCCATGTCCGCAACGGTACAAGTTATCTCTTCTAAGTTCGCACAATATTCACCGTAATATTCCCATTTTGGAAGTAATACTTCGTTTTCTTCTACCAAACCTGAGTGCCCTTCGTTGTACACAATCTTGTAATTACTGTCTATATCCTTGACACTGGCAATCGTATAAGAGAAAGGAAACTTTGTTGGGTCACTCCACCGTGCAATCGGCCTTCCGTCTAACATTCCGCTATTAATCTCTTCTCTAAGTTGTTCTTCGCTACAATGAAAATGCTCAAAAAGTGACATGTCAGCTTTTGATGTGTCAATATCATCCCAGGTGTAATTTATTTGGTAGTTCACTGCGCCTTGATTATAAATAAAGATATCGTTTTTAGCAAGCTTTTTCGCAAATTCGGAAAGATTTGTCGCATCAAGGGCTTTATCGCGTTCGTTAATAACACCCCGTAGACCATCTAAAAAGTTTGTAGCTTGTGCTGACGCTTGACTACAACTATTTGCGTTGGCTGTCGAAACACCGTCTAGTTGGTCAACTTTGCTTAAAGCAAAACAACCTGTTGATAGCAACAAAATGCTCGTCATGATGCTCACCATTGTGAGTATAATAATAAATTTCCGCATATGAACCTCCCCCTGGTATATTATATGTTGATTTTTGAATATTAGTTCAATAACGCTATTCTCTCACGCGCGTACTTTTAACGGTCTTTACTTGTGTTACCACTTTTTGAACAAAATTATTACTATTGAGATACCTTTGTTATTTACTTACCATAATTTCCTCTTCATTATAAACCCGATAGCACTGTTTCGTCAATACAATTTACAAAATACTTTATTATTTTACAAAATACTTTTGTACAAAATGGTGGAGCAAAGTGTATTTTGCCCCACCATTTTTGATTACATTAATTTTCACTATGCGCCATAAATTGCTTATACTTCTCCGTATCCATAAACATTACCTATATATACTCTTTGTGGACTATCTAATAAATTCGGATATCCATCAACATGATAATAACTCGAGTTGTTAAAGGTATTATTGAATACTCTATAACAATCCGAGCTGTTGGTCCCAATGATTCCACCAACTCTGGGAACTAAAGTGTTTGGCGATTCTGTATTAAATATCACCCCGAAACCGCCTCTACTACAGTTGCGAACATATCCCCCGCTATTGTTGTTTCCCACGGCACCTCCTGCCAAAAACAGAGGGCTAACTTGGGCTCCAAGAACATAAAAATCCCATATCATACAACTATCTACCTTAGCATTATTCGTGTTAGCTCCTACTATACCACCAGTGACAAAATTACTTCTTATTGTGAAGCATGCAACACATTCCTGTATTATACCATAGTTGGTAGCAGCGATTCCTCCGAACCCCAAGGCGCTTGTTTTTATTGGCGCATAGTCACCTTTCAAAGTAGCTTCGATATCTTCAATATTTTGTTCGCCAGAAATTAGTTTTGCTAAATCAAGAGGATAAGGAGCGTTGTTTGTAGAAACCATACAATATAATATTGTGCCATAGTTCTTTACACACACTACTCCCGCATAAATACCAGATGTAGAATAACTATATATATCAAAAATTATACTTTGAATGGTGCCATAATTATACCTACAAATAATGCTACTCACTCCGCTTAACCCATCCACAGTAAGACATAAACCATTTCCGTTATATATCCCAAGGAAATCATGGTTGCGGGAAACCGGTGCACGGTCAACAGTAAAGGCAGCTCTTTGCTCAAAGCACACATTAGTGTTATCATAGTTTTGCAATAAATCTAAATCCCCTAAACTGTATATTAAATATGGAGATGATTTTGTGCCTGAACCACTTAACGCTACTGAAGCATATGTAGCAATACTTAGATTATCTTGACCGTTAGTGACTGTTTGGGCGCTAAGGTTGCCCAAATTGT
>CAYJBW010000009.1:25413-28522 GCA_964368255.1 uncultured Christensenella sp. | reverse complement strand
TCTTCCGAATATACTAGCGAAAAAGCGGAATGAGTAGCTGTCATAGAAGTAAATGTCAGATTGTATCCGTCTTCTGCGTTAGAATATGTTCCTACCCCAGTATTGAGTGACTTATATATCCCGTCTTCTTCCAAAATCTTAAATTCAAACTTCATGTCGCTAAAAATAGTAAGTTCATAGCTAGACCCTTCAAGAGAGTTGGCAAACTTCACAGAAGTAACCACCTCATCGCCTTCATCCGTTGTCGTGCAAGCAAACAAAGTAAATATCAGTAATAATGTAATAGTAATTAGCAGTAGTTTTAATTTTTTTGACATATTTACCTCCTTATAGGTATTTTATATTTTTATTATAGCATTAGACAAATATGAATACAATAGAAAAATCCGCCTTTTTTTAGACGGATTTTTTAACGCAAAGTCTTGATACTAGCTAAAATTAAGCAACTTCTACAACACTTGCTGGTGTCAGAGTTATATTTACATCCATTGGCGTGTTATTTCTAATAAGGGAAATAACAATGGTTTCATTTACAAAAGCTCCTAGCATTAGGTCAACCAGTACATAGCTTCTGTTTAATTCGTATGTTTTACCGCGGAATAGAACTCTTACAAGGGTATCGCCCACCTGTAATTTGTCCTTTGCTAAAGAATTCTCGCTTATTTCGTGTACCTTAATAGTTTCGGAAATAACTGTCTTCAAAGTATCCGCATCGTAGGTGGCTTTGGAGCTTTCCGCAATGGTAGTAACGCCCAGTAGGCACCTTTGCATTTTTGTCTTGGAACTGTCAGTGCAGTTCACAATAATATTTTCTGCCACGGATATTGCAGTGCTAATTGGTATTGCATAGCCGATATTCTCAATGGTATTATCGATAATTTTTGCGTTCACTATGCCAATTAGTTCCCCTTCATTGTTGAACAGTCCGCCGCCGCTGTTGCCAGAGTTTATGGCGGTGTCTACACGCATTACTCTAAAGATAACCCTTGTTACATCGTCCGCGCCTGTCATTTCTATAGATTCGCTGTCCACGCTAACAATGCCACTTGTTGCTGATATGCCTTTGGCTTCAGGATTGCCTATTGCAATAGCCGTTTGCCCCACGGTGACATAATTATCTGGACATAGGGTAACCGCCCTAGAATCACTATTTTTGAGCGTTTGACTGCCTTCCACTCTAAGTACAGCAATGTCATAAGTCATACTTCCGCCCACATAAGATGCGCTTATTGCGGAATTGGTGTTCTCCATACCATAAAGTAGCACAAAAATATACCTGCTAATATAATTATTTTGGGCGGAGTTTTTGTCATACACCACATGATAGTTTGTTATGATATATGCGTTGCCATTTGTATCTAATTTGTAAATAATGCCAGAGCCAGCCGAAGTGTAAGTGACCAAAGTTGCAGTATTGCTACAGAAAATACTAACTGCGCTAAGTGATGCCTTGCTAACAGCAGTAGTGTTGTCAGTAGGCAATGTATCTATGCTAAGGTACTGAGTAATAAAATCTAAAAAGCTACCAACAAAGCCTTTTTCTTGGGCTGCCGCATAAATTTCTTCTATGGTAAGTGTGTCCTTGCCGTCTGCGCCGTCAATACCGTTTTTACCAGAAAGGGAAGCAAGCCACTCTGCTTCTGTACCAACAAAGCCATTATTCACTGCCACTTGGTAGGCAGATGAGCCTGTTTTCAAACTTTCTAGCCACTCAAGCTCCGTTCCGACAAAGCCGTTTTTTACGGCAACTTCATACGCTGATGCGCCACTAAGCTCGTCACAAGCGCTTAAAGTTAGCGCGCACACAATTAACACAGCTACCAGTATGATTACCTTTTTTCTCATCAACAACTCTCCTTATTTTGCTTGTTATTAGTGTAGTATTTTTTTCTTAAATTAACTTTAACTATTCTATAATAGTTATGGCTTGCGCCGTTACTATTACGCTCTTACTTAGTGTAACATTCTCTCTTATTATTATAAACTCTAAGGTGTCATCTATGCGAGCATTTAATAGCAAATCCGTCAAAATATGCATTCTGTCAATAGTAAAGGTGGTGTCATTTAACTTTACGGATACAATTATGTCACCTTCTTCCAGTACTCCGTACACAAGAGAGCTTTCTCCCACCACGCTATGAACGGCAATTTCTTCGCGTATGTGAACAAGTGTAGTCGTTTCGTCAACTACCGCAGTAGATGAAAGTATATTAACCTGCACGCCAAGTAGGCACTTTTTTACCTTTTGGTTGGTTTCGTCACAATTATCTATTAGATTTTGTGCAACACCTATGGCAATTTCTAAAGGAATTGCGTAACCGACATTGTCAATTTCTATAGATATTTGCTTGGCATTTACTATGCCGACTAGTTCGCCCTTTAGGTTAAATAGTCCACCGCCGCTATTGCCCCCGTTAACGGGCGTATCAATTTTTATAGAGCGGAACTCTATTTCTGTCACATCGTCCGCTCCAGTGCTAGTATGTTTTTCTGATGCTACATTAACAATTCCACTACTTACAGATAACCCGTCCGATAAAGGGTTGCCAATTGCTATTGTTTTCAAACCAGGCAGTACTTCTTCGGAACTAAGCGAAACTGGCTGTGAAATGCTGTTTTTTAATATTTCGCTTGCTGTTACTTTAATAACCGCTATGTCGTATGTAAGTGAGCCACCTACATACTGCGCTGCAATGGCGTACTGAGTATAGTCCATGCCATACAAGAATACGCTAATGTCTTCGGATACTTTGTTAGCAGAGAGAGATTCTGTATAAAAAACAACATGATAATTGGTTATTATGTAAGCGTTGCCATTACCGTCCAGCTGATAAATCACCCCTGCGCCAGTAAAAGACTCTATCTTTGTTCCAGTTATTTGTTTCAAGTTGTTGTAAGTGTTGACAGTGTGATTGGCAACAATTTTTACCGAGCTAAGTACCGCTTTAGAAAAAGCATAACTAATGTTGTCTATGTCTTCGCTAGCGGTAATAAGTGTTTTTCCGTCCAAACCATTTGCGCCGTTGGTACCGTCTAGACCATTAACACCGTTTGTACCATTTATGCCATTAGTGCCGTCTTTCCCGGCAACGCCGTCTATTCCATTTAT
>CAYJBW010000009.1:0-25313 GCA_964368255.1 uncultured Christensenella sp. | reverse complement strand
TGCCTTTAGTGCCTTTTAGACTTTCTAACCATTCAATTTCTGAACCGACAAAGCCATTTTTAACGGCTATATCATAGGCAGAAGTAACGCTACTATTGTCACACGCGCAAAAAACAAATGCAAATAAGGCTATTGTCACAATCAACAATAATATGTTTAACTTTTTTTTCATAATTACCTCTGCATTCTAAGATTGATAAATTTTTGTGCAAGGCACACTGCCGCTTAAAATATCCGCTATGTAATATTTGCTGTTTGCTATAAAGACAGTGGTACCATTTTTTAACGGTTCTTTAATATACTCAAGCTTGGCGCGCGCACCGTTTGCTCCCTTCCTGCTCGCTCCGTCACAATAGTTTTGGTAGTTTTCTACATTCTGAAGTAGCTCATAAATATCCTTTCCGCGAATATCAGTAACCAAAGTGCTTTTGTCATTCTTGTCCGTATAAATGCCGTCTACACCCGTCAGAATAAGCAAGTTCCTAGGTTTGACAAGACAAGCAATTTGGCTTGCAGTTTCGTCATTATCCACACACTCAACAACTTTTTGGTTGGTCTTTTTGAGAGAGCGTATTTCCATATGTCGCACTTCTTCGTCACTCACCGGGTCGTTGTAGTTTATTATTGGTATAGCGTTTTGAACAGGGCAACGCAGTAGCATTTTTGCTAGATGTTGCCTTTTAGCTAGGTCATTGAAGTGATGATGTTCCACAAGTATTTGGCGCAAGCAAAAACGGCTGTCAACGAACTGCCTATAGTTGGACATAAGTATAGTTTGTCCTTGCGCGGAATAGTCTACTTTTATTTCGTTATCGTCACCAGTTAGTTCGGTTCCTGTTCTCTTTATAAAGTCCAGTCTGCCTACTTCCGTAGCTCCGCTAGTCACCCAAATTACTCCAGGGTGAAGGTAACGGCCAATACGCGCTATGATGTTATAGTCAATGTCGTTATGCTCCTTATTAACAAGAGCCATGCTACCGACTTTGCCTACAAGTTCTATATCAAAATTGTTCATAAACACCTCTTCTACAAATATAGGCACCTTTCGATGCCCACATTGGTATTTCTATTATGCTATATAACCCTTAATCTAAGTTTAAGTCTTTTATCAGTTTCTTTAGCTTCTTTTCAAACTTAACAGAATGATTCTCTTTTATTTCGTCCGGCTTGAAGGAGGCTGACCACTCCGAATAAACATTAGTGGTTATGTTATCTTTAATGGTATCCTTTATTGTTTTGTAGAAGGTTGTACCATCTAAGTCTAATTCAAAACGAACACCTAAAGCATTGTTTTCGGTTAGTACTATTTTATAGAAGGGAGCGAAGCTAATATACTCTATATGGAGTCCATAAGAAGTAAAGGCATATTCGGACACTTCTTTGGCATTGTTGGGATTTACTCCATCAGCAAGAAGCTTTAGATACAAGTCTTTCGCCATGTTGGGGAAGTCGTCTCCGTCATAGGAGTGAGCAATGTCACCCATAGCGATAAAGTATCCAAGTTTGCTACTCATAGAACCGCTATCGTCATTATAAAGACTCATAAACTGCTGGAATGTTTCTAGTGGGTTCTCGCTTGTTAGCAAGTCTGCTTTTAGTTGCGCAATTATTGTTTTTACTAGATATGCTTTGATATCTCCGCTTGCTTCTTCCACTTCAAAAGCCGCTTCAAGGTCAGATACTCCGTCCAAAACGCCTTCGGTAGCATAAGCAATTTTGCTCTTATTAGTTTTTAGATAGTCAATAAAATTAGTTTTTATAGTTTTTATTTCTTCGTCAGTACGGTCTTCAATAAGGACTTTGAAAGCATCAGAAACATCGGTTGTCCACTTGAACAGAATGTGTGCAATGTAGAACATATTTATAGTTACTTTGCCGTTATCGCCACTAGTAGCATAATTGTATGTGACTCCGTTATATTCAAAGTCGGAAGTAAGTAAAGCATCAATTGGCACATAGTAGCACTTAGAAAGGTCTGTCTTGATGGTTTCTGCGAACTTTTCTATTTGTTTTTGTTTGGTAAGCGATTGATACTCTTCCTTTTGCTTAGCAACCAAAGTGTTGTACTCATTTATTACTTGAGCGTCAGTAATAGGAGAATCAGTAAGTGACTTCCTGGCAAGCTCGTGCTTAACAGCTTCAAGAACTGCGCTTTCAAAGGCGCTTTTGTAGTAATAACCCAAACTATTGTAAGCGTCCTTACTGTTTGCATCAAAGCCAATTAACTGTTCTTTTTTGGCTTCACGGAATTGTCTATAAGCATCCTTTTCGGCATCGCTTGCGTAAGTTGCTAGAGTATGAGCAAATATTTGTCCATTTTCTATTATTTCTTTTTGCGCTTCAATGTTAGCATCAAGTAGGGTGTAGCGGAACTTAACATCGCCTTCTTTCGCTATTGTAATATCGGAACGAGTGTCTTTTTCTTCCACTTCTGCGTATGCTGTACGGGGTGTTACCAAAGTAAAGTCAGCAGTAGCGGTATGAGTTTTGTAAGTGTCATCTTCGCCTTCCACTGTAGCTTTAACTGGCTCATCATACTTTACGGTAACTGTTTTTAAGGAAATAGAATTGCTTAAGTAGGCAGGAGAAGCTTTATAAGCCTTAAGTTCTTCCCCAGTAAGACCGCTAATGTCTTTTTCTGCTGTAGTAACAGCAACAGAAGTAACAGGCAGATATACAAAAGCATTGTCACTACCAGTCTTTTTCATATTGACTTTCAAATAAACTTGTTTGTAATCGGTTTCTACAACAGCTTCTTTTGAAGAGCTGTCCGCAGGGGCGACATAGATAAAGGATTTTTTATAAAGTCCTTCGCTGTATGTTTCGTCATCTTCGTTGTAGTTATATATTTCTACAGTATCAACGCTGTAGCCATCTTTGTAGTATGCGTTTATTTTTTCCTTTGCCGAGCTTAAGCGCAGTTCTCTTTGTTCGTCTTCGTATGCTGTGACATATTCTTCTATACTTTTTATAAATGTATCGTTAGTGTCGGAAATGGTAGAGTATCTTTCTGCAAGAGTAAGCACACCTTCAGGAACAAGCTCTTCCCCATAAATAGCCTTATATTCGTCAGTGCCATAATACATAGATGCTTGTCTATCACTTATACTCATTAGGTAAACCATACCTTCAAGCACCATATATTTTTGATTTATCAGCCCGTCAAGCCCGTTTACCATAAGGTCTTTGACATCATACTGCATTTGGTATTGGGAATAAAGATTTATCAAATAATTCACATAGCTTAGAAGTTCGTTCCTAGTGACATTAAGAGTCAGTGTTTTGCCTTCGTAGTCCAAACTTACGGTCGCTAAAACTTCATTAGCTTCCCTTTCTTTGTTGACCTTGACAAAATTGCAGCTTGTTAAAAGTAAGCTACAAACAATAACGACTGTCAACACTAGTAAAAAAATCCTTTGCTTTTTCATATAATCTCCTAAAAAAAGGTTCTTCCCCTTATTTTTTGATGAATACTCTAGACAATTATACAATACTAGAGCTCAAAAAATCAAGTATTTATATACATAATAAAAAATTAAGAATAACCTTAATACTATCCGTTTGTGATATGTTTTTGTGGTCAAAAATTACCGCTGGGGGGTCAGCAGGGGACAGCACGCACACTTTGCTAAATTCGCTTATTGCTACAAACAGCTTTTCGTTGGTCAATATGCTACTGTCATAAAAGAATATGCCCATTCCGCCCTTGGTTATATTTATTTTGGCAACGCCTAAGTTTTGCGCTAGGTTCTTAATTATACCCAGCCTAATGATATTACTTACGCTCCTTGGCGGTTTGCCGTATGTTTCCTTTAGGCTGTCAAAAAATTCTTGCCCTTCTTCCCTAGTTGTAAGGGTGGATATTCGGCGATAAAATGTCACTCTGTCCTTGCTCTGTGTGATATAGTTTTCGTCAAGAGCATAGTTGCCGTCAACTTTTAGTTCTATATCTCTTTGCTTAACAGTAACTTTGCCTTGCAATTCGTCAATGCCCTCTTTTATTAGTTTTAGGTACATTTCGTAACCGACTTTTTCCATTTGTCCGTGTTGCTCTCTGCCCATTAGATTGCCTGCGCCCCTTATCTCAAGGTCACGCATAGCGATGCGGAAGCCACTCCCTAGCTCAGTGTTGTCTAGTAGCGCATCCAGTCTTTGCACAGCATTACTTGTCAGCACTTTGCCTTCGGGAACGGTAAAATATGCGTAAGCAGGCACATCGCTTCTGCCCACTCTGCCACGCAGTTGATAAAGCTGGCTTAGGCCTAAATTGTCAGAATTCAGCACAAAAAGGGTGTTGGCGTTGGGCAAATCAATGCCGTTTTCTATGATAGTTGTAGAAATAAGCACTTGCGCTTTGTTGTCATAGAACTCCTTAATTCTGTCTTCCAGTAGCACTTCGTCCATTTGTCCGTGCGCATAAATAATATTGACGCTTTCTGGTAAAAGGCTACAAACATGGTGATAAAACTTTTCTATAGAACGCACTCTATTGTGCAGAATAAACACCTGACCGCCACGGGCAAGTTCTCTATTAACCGCATCTTTAAGTAGGTTGTCATTGTATTCTGTGACATAAGTTTCTACAGGCAAGCGGTTCTTTGGGGGCATTTCCAGGGTGGAAATATCTCGAATACCCGACAGCGCCATATGTAGCGTTCTCGGAATGGGGGTGGCGGATAGGCTAAGAATATTAACCTTATTACGGAACACCTTGAGCTTTTCTTTGTGTTCCACCCCAAAGCGTTGTTCTTCGTCAAGAACTAGCAAGCCTAAGTCGAAAAATTCTACATCTTTGCTCAGCAGTCTATGTGTGGCAACAACAATGTTGCATTCCCCATTTTTCATTCTTTCAAGGGACTTTTTTATTTGCTCCTTGGGTACGAAACGGGACAAAAGGTCGATTTTTAACTTAAACTTGTTGAGCCTTGCTGAGATAAGATTATAATGCTGTTGGGCAAGGATTGTGGTAGGAGCGAGTATTGCCGCTTGCTTACCTTCAATCACTGTCTTAAATATAGCCCTAAGCGCAACTTCTGTTTTGCCGTAGCCCACATCGCCACAGAGCAGTCTATCCATAATTTTGCCGCTTTCCATATCGGATTTTATTTCGCTAATGGCAATAAGTTGGTCATCGGTTTCTGTAAACTCAAAGTCTTCTTCCATTTCTTGTTGCCAAACGGTGTCTTTTTGGTAGGTATGCCCCTTTTTTTGGTAACGGGATTGGTAAAGGGTAAGCAAATCAATAGCCATTTCTTTGACAGATGCTTTCACCCTGTTCTTGACACGCTCAAACTCCGCTCCGCCCAAGCGATGCAGTGACGGCGCATCCGCACCGTTGTATTTTTCCACAGTGTCAAGCTGTTCTGCAGGCAAATACAGAGTATCGCCGTCACGGTAGGTAATGACATAAAAGTCTTTAGCTCCGCTACTGGTTTCTATCCGTTGCATTCCTTGACTTATGCCTATGCCGTGCTTTTCGTGGACGACAAAATCACCTTTGTTGGGAAGCACGAAAACTTGCCTTTTTCTAGCCAAATTCTTAGATAAATCCACCTTTCTAGACAAGTCATTGATACCTATTAGCACAAGTTTTTCGTTAGGGTAAATGAAGCCGTGACTGACATTGCCTATCAAAAGTCCGAGTTTTGTACTGTCCGTAATTTCCGTCTCCACACCAATAAATTCTTGCTTTAAGGTGTCGAAAATAGCGTTTTTTGCATTTTCGTCTTTGGCATAAATTCTTACCGTTGCGCCGTTACGATTAAAAGCCTTTAGTTGCTCAAAAAAGTCGGGCATATTGTTGTAATAAGCAGGCAGAGCTTGCGTTTTTATGGAGAATACTTCCATTGGCTGGAACAAACTAACTTGAGAGGTAATGCGCCCAAAGCCCAGCACCGTATGGCGGAACTCTTTGAGCTTTTCTATACTGACAATGGACTTAGCATGCGCTTTTAAGCACAAATTCGACTCGTGCATGCTCTTTACCCGTTGCAAAAAGTGGTTGTAATTAACTCTAAGTTTGTCTTCTATCTGTTTGGTATCGTCAAAAATAATTATTGCGTTGTCGCTTAGGTAGTCATAAATGGTACCAAGATAGTTTTGCATGAAAGGTAACAAAAATGTATTAAGCGGACTGCTTGGGTTTGTAGCAAAGTTTTCGCACTCAGCATTTATTCTTTCGTCAAGAGTTGCCGAGCTATTTCTTTTTGCCTTTCTAACAGAGAATAGTATACTTTCTACATCATTTTGGGATACCAAAATATCAGTTGCAGGATAAATGCGTATACTTTCTATTTTGCCCTTTGATAGCATTGTATCGGTAGAGAACTGCCGAATGCTTTCCACTTCATCGCCAAAAAAGTTTAGGCGAAGCGGTAGGTCTTCTCCTAGTGGAAAAATGTCAACAATATCGCCACGCACGCTAAAACTACCTTGAGCATCTACCGCGCCACTACGGTTGTATCCCATAAAAATCAGCTTGTCAGTTAGACTATCTATGTCGATACTGTCATTAAGAGCTATGTTTATTATGCTTTGTTCAAAAAGGTTTCTATCGGGATAGAATTGTGACCAACTCTCCACAGTAATTACTAGTCCTTGAAGCTCGTTATTTATTAGCTTTGTAAGTAAATTTAGTCTTTCGCTTAGCAGTCCGTAGTTAGTGCCTTTGCGCGCAATTAGCACATCTTCTCTTTCGGGCATTATGGCGACATCGCCACTACAATAATCTTGCAAATTATCTAGCGCCTTTCTAGCAGCAACCAGGTCAGATACCACATAAAGAAATGGTCTTTCTAGTCCGCTTGCTAAATGCAGTCTGTTGTTTTCGGCAGCATAAAAAACCACAGTATTCCTACCGCAGTCCATTGCTTCTTTAACAGCAAGCAAACTTCCTTTGTTTAGTGCAAAAACCTTGTCTAACTTCATCAGTATTTTTTTTATTTTCCTATCAAGTTACCTTCTCGCTTTACTTTTTCAAAATCTTTGTCTTTTATATAATCATAAAGCAGTTTTGCCACGCTTTCTATGGAACTGTCAAATACCTTTTTGTCTTCAGCGTTTATTTTGCTCAGAACATAATCTTTTAAGTCGTATTCTGCCTTGCCAATGCCCATTCTTATGCGAGCAAAGTCTTGGGTACCTATTACTTCTATTATGTTTTTCAAACCGTTATGAGTGCCACCGCTACCGCTTTCTCTTACGCGCACGCTGAACTTCGGGATGTCGATATCGTCACAGATAACAACAAGGTCTTCATTAGTTTGACCGTGCTTTACCATTAGACTTTTTATTGCCTGTCCGCTCAAATTCATATATGTAGTGGGCTTTGCTAGCACGATTTTTTCGCCGTCACTACTAAAAACAGTAGTTAAAGAGTTGCACTCAAGGCGGAGCAAGTTTTTCCCCACAAGTTTTGACAGAGCTTCCACCACCATATAGCCAAGATTGTGAAAGGTGTTTTTATATTTTAAGCCTGGGTTTCCTAATCCTACTATTAGCATTTGTTCATCCTCTTTTCTTTGAAAAATTTTTGCATAATTTCTGTACACTCTGTAGAGAGTATCCCTTCAACAACATCCACTTTGTGATTAAACTTGTTTTCTGTAAGTAAAGGATAGACACTTACACAACAGCCTGTTTTGGGTTCCCTTGCTCCGAAAACCAGTTTACCTAACCTTGAGTTTATCATTGCGCCTGCGCACATTGCACAAGGCTCTATAGTAACATAAAGTGTGCAATCTTCTAAATACTTTATGTTCTTTACTTTTTGCGCTTTGTTTATTGCTATTAGCTCGGCGTGGCTGGTACTGTTGTTGTTAGTTATTTTTTTGTTATGGCTCCTAGACACAATCTTGTCATCACACACAATGACGCACCCAATGGGTACTTCATCAATTTTATATGCCTTGTTGGCTTCCTTGAGCGCCTCCGCCATAAATTTTTCGTGCAATTTTGCCTCCAAGATTACAGAGTAGTTCTATACTGCCAGTGTGTTGTTTAGTAAGTTTTGGCAGTTCCTTAGTGGGGTAGGGATGAGCAAAACTATCATTGCCCACTTCTATTGTAACACCCAGACCTAAATATTTGGTACAGTAATAGTCTTTTATTCCGCCGGCAGAGCCTTCGCTCCGCTCCAAGGTATAATTTAGCTTCTCTGCAATGGCTCTAGCTTCGTTATAATGGCGGAAGTTGCTTTCAAATCCCCAGTACACCACTTCGCCTTTGGAGTGGTAACAAGCAACTAGACTGTATTTGTTTCTTTCAAGTAGCTTTACTACAGCTTTGGTTTCCGGCTCGCTGTGGTAGGCTCGTCCTATATAATTTTCTGACCAAGGATAAGTTATGTTACTTTTTCCTTCTCCCCAGTCTGCGTCAAAATTTACATTTAAGTCCACACCGTTTATGTTAGCTTTCCACAAAGAAAAGTCATAACTATGGTTGTTCCACTTAAGAAGGTTATTTTTTCTATCTTCACTTACAAGGTTGAGTCCGTTATGGCAGAGTAGTACCCCGTCAATGTTTAGCATAGGCAAATAGTCAAATGAACAATTATTTACCTTGCTAACAAGTTTGTTTAGTAGTAGCGTAGTAATGTGTTCTCTTGCATGCACGCTACCAATAATTAGAGTGTTAGCTGTGTCGTGCCCTACATGTACTAGCGGTATGCCATAACCTAGGACGGTGGAGCCGATGTATTCAATGCTTCCCATGTTAGATAGGCTTGCAATAAGGTCTTTATAAGTTTTCATAACTAAATGTTATGAAATAACCGCACTATTTATGATAGGTTAGACCATTTATAATGGTTATCGCCCTGTATACTTGTTCAAAGACAATTACGCGCATAAGTTGGTGGGGGTAGGTTACTTTGCCGAAAGAAAACTTAACATCAGCAATGCTTTTTACTTCTTCGCTTAAGCCTTCGCTACTGCCAATAATAATGCTAAACTCACTTTTGCCACCGCTTAGACAGTTGGAAAAGGTAGCTGCTATATCTTCTGATGTTACTATTTGCCCTTGAATATCCATAACAATTATGTAGCCTGTAGCTTTCTTTAGTATTGTCTTGCCTTCTTCAATTAGGCTTTTGCCTTCGGGAAGTTCTATTACATTTATTTGGCTGTAGCGTGATATCCTTTTTGCATATTCAACTGTAGCATCCGTCCAGTACTTTTCTTTGAGCTTGCCCACAGCAATGATGTTAACTTTCATCGCCAAACACCCCAAATAAAGGCAAATAAGGTGGTGGCAAGTGTCATGGCTACAGTAGCGTACAAAAATGCATATTCTTGCCAGGCAGCGCGTGACTTTATGGAGATATTTCTTCTTATAGTTACTCCGAACAAATCATCGATGTATTCAATCTTTTTGGGTGAGTAGTTAAAGCTGTCATTTTCGTCCGTTACAATCGTTGTTGACTTGCTCTTTACTATTTTTAGTAGCCAAACAATGAGCGCGGCGGCAGCTATCCAGCTTATTAGCGCAAGCAAAAAGTGGTCGTTAATAAATTTGTACAGATAACTTTGCAGACGAGCAAAGCCACCATTTCTTTGGGATGAATACTCATTTATAACGCTAATTGCGTTGTTAATAAAGTGTATTATTATGCCAGGTATTATGCTCTTTGTTTTTATAAGCAAGTATGCAAAGACTAGTCCACCAACAAAGGCATAGCCAGTTTGCACGATATTTTGGTGGAGCAGCCCGAACAAAATACCAATAAGAATAATTGTCATTCGTTCGTCTTCTATATCCTTGAACATTTGCAAGGCAAGTCCGCGGTCGGTAAGTTCTTCAAAAATTGCGGGAAGCACTGCGGTGCAAATTAGTTGCATAATAAGTACTTCTACGCCAGAATATATTGTGCCTACATTATTGGTGTGTGTGTAGCCAAGTAGCGCAATAAGGTTTTGCCAAAGTAGGCTCACTCCTGTAGTCATATAGCTAAGTAAAAAGCCTAAAACAACGGCAATAATGTAAATACTCTTTGGAAGTTTAGTCTTTATAGAAAATCCGCTAATAATATCTTCTTTTACCCAGAACTTATAAAGAAGCATAGGAATTAGTCCCATACCAATTACTTGTACTAGAATAGAAAAAAGCCAAGAAGAAATATTGTCGCTTAAATTAAGAAGACTAAACAACATACGCATTAGCACTAGCCAAAGACTGGATATAAAAAATATAGTACAGCACTTAAATGTTTTTGTCACAAAGCCCCCCTTGTTATGACACTACAATGTTTATAGCCCACAAAGCTAAAACAACAAACAAAAAGATAAATGTTATCATACCTACTTTTTTGTTGCCGTTAAGGAGCGGTGGATTGTTTTTTTTAATAAAAAACAAACTAGCTACAAGCGCCAAAGCTCCTAAAGCAAAACTAACAATAAGTACCGTTATATTATTCCACATACTTTCACCAGTAATACGAGTAATAAACAAAGCAAGTGAGTTGTTTATCATATGGATTAGTATTGGCAAAGTAATATTTTTTGTCTTCAAATATAAATATGCTAGTACCATTCCAATAAAGAACTGATAGAATGTTTGCGCCAAGTTTAGGTGTGTCAGACTAAAAATAGCACCGCTAAGTAGTATAATTTTCCAACTATCGACGCCTTCTAGTGAGTCACAAAGTATCTTGCGGAATACAATTTCTTCGCCAATAGGTGGCAGAATACAAATAAAAAGTACACCAAGTATATAATCGCCTGCGCTAACAAAGCTAGGTATGGTTACCGAAACGGTTAAGCCAAGTTTGGCAAAGATTAGTTGCAAATAGTTGTTGGGAAGTAAAGCCACAAAAAACAGACCTAGCGCCATCAAAACTGCAAATAGATAATTACTTAGTTTTATATTGGTTTTGTCCAGTAGATTGAATTCTATTTTTTGCGTAATAACAAAAATAGTAGTTACAGTCAAGTAACTTACTTGTGGCAACAAATATAACACAAAAACATAGGTGTTAGTGGAAGTATCAATAAGAGAACTAATAAGAATAGACAAAATGGCGGCTATTACAAAAGCTACGCTATAAATTAGCACAAAATGTGTTTGCTCAAATTTGTTTTGACCTTTCATTATAGTGTTACCGTGTCCTTTTGTGATGCAACCTTTAGAGTATAGGCATTCCGTTCTACATTCCTTTTTGTAAGCAAATTCGCCGCGGCATAATATGCAAGCTCTGGCAAGTTGTTTTGTTCGCTTATGTGGGCAAGCATAATCTTTTTTGCGCCTTTGCACACTAGGTCATAAATTGTTAGTGCGCTTTCTTCGTTGCTAAGGTGTCCGACATCGGACAAAATGCGGCGTTTCAAAAATTCCGGGTACTTACCTTTTTTTAACAGTTCGGTATCGTGGTTACTTTCTAGCATAACAATATCACTGCCCGAAGCTATAGAAAACATACCCTTAGAAATATATCCAGTGTCCGTCATATAGGTGAACTTGCTGTCGCAGTCACATATTCTGTAACCGTACGGATGCAAAGCGTCATGACTAATACGGAAAGGAAGTATATCAAGGGTGCCTATGCTGAGTTCTTGTTCTTCAATATCCATTAGGTTCTTTAAGGGGACAGGGTATTTTTTTGCTATATATTCCAAAGTGTCAGGGTGAGAATAAATGGGCAAAACAGTGCCAAGTTCTGCAACACCTTTGATATGGTCATCGTGCTCGTGGGTAATAAAAACAGCGTCAATATCAGCAATACTAAGCCCAAGCATTGTGAGCTTTTTGTAAACAGTACGGAAATTAAGGCCTGCATCTATGAGCAAGTTATTTTTACCATTTGAGATTAAAACACAGTTACCTTTGGACCCGCTTCCCAAAGAACACACGGAAATACTCATAGCACTCCTTATTTGATTTTGTTTACAAAACTATTATAATATTATACAATAATAATTACAATTTGACAATTATGTTTGGGTATATACTTGTATAATAACAACTGGTGCTTAAAGGATTATTAAAATGAAAAAAGTTTTGTACACAGATATCGTAGAAAAGGTAAAAAATTTGTGCCTAAAAATTGGCTGTGAGCTAAATGTCGATGCTTTTTGCGCCCTAAAAAAGGCGCGCGATGAAGAAACTGTTGAGCAAACAAAATTCGCACTAGATATTATGGTAAAAAATGCACATATAGCCAAAGAAACAGCATCACCATTATGCCAAGATACTGGCATGACAGTTGTGTTTGTAGAAATGGGGCAAAGCACAGTAATAGAGGGTGGCTTTATTGGAGATGCCATAAACGAAGGAGTTCGGCGGGCATATAAAGAGGGTTATTTTCGCAAGTCAGTACTTGACCCCATAACAAGGATAAACACCAAGGACAATACCCCTGCTGTAATACATTATGATATTAAGGATAACGACCAATTAAAAATTAGTGTGCTACTAAAAGGCTTTGGCAGTGAGAATATGTCAAAAGTCTTTATGCTTACACCGTCAGAAGGAGAAAAGGGCATAGAAAATGCAATAGTAAGTAGCGTAAAGGACGGTGGCGGAAACCCCTGCCCACCCGTTATTGTTGGGGTAGGTATAGGCGGTACTATGGAAAAAGCCGCCATTATGAGCAAGCATGCTTTGCTAAGGGATATAGATTCTGTCAATCAAGACGAATATTTGAACGCTATGGAACAAAGGCTACTTGACAAAATAAACAAACTAAATATTGGGGCGCAAGGCTTTGGCGGTAAAAATACCGCGTTAAAAGTGCTTATAGAAAAGTATCCCACCCATCTTGCTGGGCTGCCCGTTGCTGTTACTATACAATGCCACGCCTGTCGGCACGGCGAAATAACTTTTTAGAGAATATAATATGATAAAACTAACAACACCAATAACCAAAGAAACAATAAAAACCCTAAAAAAAGGGGACACGGTGCTACTCAGTGGCAAAATTTTTACCGCGCGAGATGCCGCCCACAAAAAAATCGTAGAGCACTATTTGGCGACAAAAGAAATGCTACTAAGCGGTGAGATTATTTATTACGCAGGACCCTGTCCACATAAAGAGAATGAAGTTATTGGAAGCGTAGGTCCTACAACAAGTTATAGAATGGACGCCTACAGCGAATTTTTCCTGTCCAATGGGTGTTTGGTCACAATAGGCAAAGGCAACCGCAATGAGAGTACAAAAAATGCCATAAAAACTTATGGCGGAGTGCATTTTGATGCTATTGGCGGAGCAGGCGCATATTACAAAAATTGTGTAAAAGAGGCAGAAATAGTTTATTTTGAAGAGCTTGGCGCAGAAGCTGTCTACTCTCTTACTGTAGAAGATTTTCCGCTAATTGTAAGTATTGTTTAGTATTTATCCAAAAGGTGTCCCGTGTATTTAGGCACAGCAAAAGGCATATTTTCTGCCTTTCCAAAAAGGATTAAGCACAATTTTTCTATATCAAATTCACTTTGATAATTATCACAAGGTATCATTTTGCCCTTTTGCACACTTATTGTGACATTGTTATTTGCAATAAATTTATCTACTATTTTTATGGGCGGAAGGGTGATTTTGCTCAGCTCTAACGCTTTATTTAAGTTCGCTATCCTAACCATAGTACCTTCTATTTTGCCTTCTTTGCCCAATATAACAGTTTCTTCCCCGTTGGTATAACCAATAGGGACAGTGCCGAAATAGTTAACTTTGTCTATATCCATAACGCGCCTATAAAAGCTATAGTCTTGCGCGCTTCTAACAATAAAAAAGTCCTTGTCCAAAGTGTATTTGTCATAAATTTTATTTGCTTCTTCACTACTAATAGATTTTGTTGTTTCTAGTGCTTTGTAATCGTATGACACAGTAGCAAACCCCATTTTTTTATAAAAATTATGGTCAAAGGGGTATAGCGCAATAAAGGGAGAAGTAGTATTTGAGAGTACTTGTTGCATTAACCTTGCCGCAAGACCTTTACCCCTATGTGAGCTTTCGGTACCCAATCCAACAATGAAGGGTAGACAAACACTTCTTTTTAGATAACTTAGTACTTTGTCAACAACAAAGAGCTGGCAAACAATTTTGTCCTTTTCCTTAATAAAAAAGCAGTTGTTTACACCTAATTTTTCTTCAAAAAAGAGCTCCACCATGGTGGGGCTATCTTCAGGGAAACAACTAGCATATAATTTTTTTATTTCGGATAAGTCTAACATTTTTATAGTATGGGTATAGAAGCTAGATAAACTATGTCTTTGCGCTCCATAGCATTGCCTTCAGCAAGCACAAATGCCTTTTTAGCTACAATTCCGCCTGCCTTGGTGACAAGTTCTTCCAGCCCCACAAGACTGCCCCCAGTACTTATTACATCGTCCACAATGCCCACTCTCTTGCCCTTGATTAGCTCAACATCGTGCATGGATAAGTATAGAGTTTGGTCTTCGGAAGTGGTAATAGATTTTACAGTGGAAGAAATGCCGTCTTGCATATATAATTTTTTTGACTTCCTGGCTACCGCATAAAAAGGCTGTCCAAGCTCTCTAGCTACGCAGTGAGCAAGTTGCAAACCCTTACTTTCTGCGGTGATAATTACTTCGACATCATCAAGGTGACGAGCTAAGCTCTTGCCACAATGTTCTGTCAAGTCACATGCTCCGTGCAAATTAAAGAAAGCTATGCTTATCTTACCTATATTAAGTATGGGAAGAGCAACAATTCTTCCGCAAATATCAACTTCATAATACTTCATTTTTTTCTCCTTAGTCCTCTTTAATAACTATTTGCGAAGAAATTCCTTCGTGATAAGTTACTGTGTCATAAATAGTAATTTTTATATTTTTGTCTATTATACTGTTTTCCGTTATTTCTGTTATTGTTTTGCCAAAGAATGTTAGCGTGGTCAAATCAATATCCGCCTTGCCGTTGTACTGAATAATGCTGTAACCAGAATCATTTTGCTCAAGAATAAAGTCGCCAAGTAAGAATGTCTTGCCCACAAACTTGCTAGCATGAGCCGACCAAGTAATTGCAAAGTTGTTTAAGTACTGGTTGCCAACAACAATCTTTAGGGTGCTAGGAGTATTTTGCAAGGCAAAGGTACCAAGAGCGGTAACTTCAGTAAAATTGATAATTAGACGGCTAAGAGATGTACAACCCATAAAGGCGGAGTTGCCTAGTCCAATAACACTTGCTGGCACGCTGATTTCTGCAAGAGAAGTACAGTATGCAAAGGTTAGGTCTTGAATGTTGTTCAACTGGTCTGGTAGCTTAATGTCTTTTAGCGCGCTACAGCCGTAGAAAGCCGATTGTTCTATGGTGGTTATATTATTGGGCAAATGGATTTTTTCTAGCTTAACACAGCTTGCAAAAGCACTTCTTCCGAGAGAAGTAACATAGTTGTTGGAGTCAAACACAACTTCTTTAATATTTTCGTTGCCAAAATATCTGTTAATAGATGTTACTCTATGGTCAATGTTATTGACAATTATAGATGACGGGATATTTAGTGTAGTGCTTTTTCCAAGGTAGTTGGTTAGAGTTACCGTATTGTTACCTACAGCGTTAATAATATAGCTAAAATCTCCGCTTCTTTGGTTGGGGATAACCGTTCTTGTTTCCCAGCCCGTTGCGCTTGTATAGCTTGAATAGCTTGTAAGTGGTACATAAATTTTTATAAATGCGCTACAAGTAGCGTCAAAAATGTTCGCTCCGGCTATTGTAAGAGAAGATGTTCCGCTTATTTCTCTATTTAGGTACACCGCGCGCAAGGAAGTGCAATTTGCAAAGCTATAATTAGCAACGCTAACAACCGTTATTGGTAGATATATTGATGTAATTGCCGTTTTGTTGAAGGCATACTCAGCAATGGAAGCCAGTTTGCACTGAACATCAATTACTATGTCTTGTAAAGCTGTGGCTCCGCTAAACACTGATGCGCCTAAAGTACGGGTGTGCAGGGGCAGGACAATTGTTTTTAGGGCGGTACAATCAGAAAAGGCAAACTGTCTGATGTCTAAATTGGTAGCATCGTAAGCAGGCAAATTGGCGAATGTTATGCTGTCAAGTGCGCTACAAGAAGCAAAAGCATACTCGTCAATAACAGTAATTGATTTAGGGATATTTATAGTTTTTAACTTTTTACTACCGCGGAAAGCACTTTTTCCTATTCTGCTAAGCGCGCTATCTGCCGGTAATTCTACGGTGACAAGAGAAGCACTATTACGGAAAGCGCTGTCAGATATTTCTGACACAGAAGCAGGGATTATTACCTTAGTGACAAGACTTCCAATGACATAACTGTTGTCTTCTCGACCTATTTTGGTTATGTTATAAGTACCTGTTGTTACCGTTACTTGTGAAGGGAAAGTAACTTCAGTATCATTTCCTAAGTAGTTTATTATAGATGCTGTGTTACTGCTACCTGCGTTAGGGCTAATAACAAAACCATCTTGTCCAATAATTTCTTCAGTGTCTACGGCAATAAGCGTCCTTAATATAAGTTTACTTTTGTCATAGGAGTTTTTCCAAGATTCAGAAAAGCCATTTAGTACAGTTTGCGTTCTTACAAATACAGATAGCTTGTTGCAGTTTTCAAAAACTTTGGTACCATTTATTGTTGTGACATTTCCGCTTTGAGAGTTAAAATATATTGCTTCCAAATTATTGCAGTTAGCAAATGCGCCTTCACCAAGAGTAGATACAACGCAATCAAAGCTAATATTTTTTAACTTTGTGTTGCCACTAAAAGCATACATTCCTATGGTGATACTATTTGCTAAGGTGCTGTTGAAAGTAACACTTGCAAGCAAGTTCTCACTTGTTTTTGCGAAAGCGTAGTCACCTATAGAAGCCAAACTCTTTGGCAAGGTAATGGAAACAATAGAACTTGTATTATAAAAAGCGTAAGGAGCTAAAACACTAAGTTTGCTTGTATCGTAATTGGCGATAGTAACGCTTTGAAGCTTTACTAAACTGCTAAAGGAATAGGTGCCAATAGAAACAAGAGATGCGGGAAGCGTAACGCTTTCTAAATTCGATGCGTTGGCAAAAGAATAGTCGTTAAGCGCTGTTATCCCTTCACTGATCGTAATATTTTTGGTAAAGTGACTGATAGCATAACTACCAATTTCTTTTATTTTTATGGTGTCTGATATGTTGGAAACAATGGTCACATTATCTTCACTGCCTAGGTAAGCTAGCAAGCGATAACTACTTCCGGAGATGTTTTCTATAACATAGTTTTTGTAATCTATTTCCTTGCGGATATCATTCATTGACAAAATTTTGCTACTATATGCTCTCCACTGCGCGTCACCCCTATATAAATTTTTGCTACTTTCGTTTACAAAGAATAACAAACTTTTGGAAGTGTTTCTAAATGCGTTTAGCTTTAGGGTAGGGGCTTGCGGACTTAGAACATACAAAAATGTAAGTTTTTCACACTGGAAGAACACATTTTGGTTGATTGTTCTAAGCGATGAAGGCAAAGTTAGAGAAACAAGGCTAGTGTTGTACTCAAATGCGTTGTTGCCAAGGTTTTGCAAACTATTACCTAAGTTGATACTTGTTAGCGATGTAGCAGAGCTAAAGGCATAATCTCCAATGGTAAGCAGGCTATTTGGCAGGTTAATATAGTTAAGTTTGGCGCAATTTCTAAAGGCAGAATTGCCAATACTGTCAAGGTTGCTACCAAATATTACACTTTCTAAATTGATACATTCAGCAAAAGCAAAGTTCTTAATTGAGCGCACATTTTGCCCAATAATAACTTGCGTCAGGTTGGCACAATTAGCAAAAGCGTAGTTATATATAGTGTTAATTCCGTTACCAATGGTGACACGAAGAAGGTTTGCATTGTTGGCAAAAGCGTAGTCTTCTATTTGTATTATGCGGAAAGATATTTCTTTGTCACCTTCTGTTATAGTCATAGAGCCATTTATTGTAATGACCGCCAGGCTATTAGCATAGTCAATAATACTATACTCATCGTTGCCTAGATATTTTAGTACAAAACCATTTAATTGTGTGGTTATGTAAGAAATATTAGTTGCGTTCCACTGCTGTTGATAACTTTCCACGAGATTTTCTGCGACATAAATTCTTAACTTGCTATTTGTTGCGGTAAAAGTATTATCATGTTTGTCTAGTACAGTATCTGCACTTATTATGAGTGACATCAAGTAGTTGTTGCCATAGAAAGCATAGTTACCTATACTTGCGGTACTTTGTGGCAGGGTATAATTAGCTTCTGAGTTGCCAGCAGGATACTGAACAAGTTCTACATTTTCGCCCACATTTTTGTACAATGCGCCACTTGTGTCACAAAAATAGTTGTCAGTAATTGTGTCGGTAAGTTCTAGTATGCTTAACTTTGTGGAGTTATAAGCAATACCTTCGCCAATAGATACTAAAGCTCCGCTAATTTTCAAAGAGCTTAGCTTAGAGTTTTGGGCAAAAGCAAAGTCACCGATAGTAATATCGCCTGTTACCATATTTTCTAGGTTAATACTAGCAAGGTTGGTACAAGAGAAACTACCATTACCAATGTTCAAACTCGCTACTACTTGAGAAAGTGTGAAAGAAGTAATGTTAGAATTATTAAAAGCGTAATCTCCAATGCTGGTAAAGGCACCGCTTATTGCTTCAAGGTTAGATGTGCTGGCAAAGGCATATTCGCCAATATCTGTTACTAGATTATCAAGTGTGACTATTTCAATGCTACTATTTTCAAAGGTATGCGCGCCAAGGCTTGTTATTCCGCCAAATATGCTTACTTCCGCAAGGTAATTTGTGTTGGCAAAAGCGTAGCTACCTAAGTCTACAAACCTGGAGTTTAGCGTTAAATGAGTTAACTTTGTTCCGTCAAATGCGTGGTCAAGCAAGATAATATTATTACCACTATCTGCGTAGGTGAGTGTGCTTAAAGCTGTGTTGAAGAATGCATATTTACCCACAGTTATTTCGTTTGACGGCAAGTCTATTTCTTTCAGCGTGGATATTTCGGCAAATGCATAGTCACCTATTATTAGCGCATTATCACCGCTTAGTATTACTTTCTCTAGCTTTGTCTTGTAGAAAGCCTTTTCCCCAATTTCGGAAATATAGGAAGGTAGTACAATATTATTTAGGTTGTTACACCCGAAGAAAGCAAGGGAAGGAATGTCTAAACTAAGGGCATTTATTGATGATGCGAACCTTATTTCGGATAGTCGCGTATTGTTGCTAAATGCGCCTTCTTTAATTTCGCTTAGGTTTTGGGGCAAAATAGCGGTGTACAAATAGTGATTGTTGCTAAATGCGTATTTGCCGATAACTAGGTCTACAAAAAGGCTGTGGAGATAGTTGAAGTTGACACTTTGCATATTAAAGCAATTGGCAAAAGCATAATCCCCAAGGGTGCTTAATTGTTGCGGGAAAACTATTTTTGTCAATTTGCTGTTTCCGAAGAAAGCGTAATTTCCTATTGTAAGGGGGAAAGATGTAGAGTTTGCAAATACTGTTTCGCTTAGCAAATAATTTTCTGAGAACGCCCCATCTTGAATATTCACAAGCCTTTCCGGCATTTGCAAATAAGCTATGTTAGTACTTTTGAAAGCATCTTTGCCAATAGTAAGGGTATTGTTAGTAATATCGCTATTAGTAATGTTGTAAGAGGGCATAGCGTCATTAACAACGGTATTTTCTATATTGAGTTCTGTCAGTGTTGTATTTGAAAAAGAATTTTCACCCACAAAATAAACTCTTTTAGAAATGGTTGTTGTATTAAGACCGCTATTGCTGAAAGCGTAAGCGCCTATACTTACCAAAGTAATTGTTTCTATGCCACCAACAGGTACATTGTAGTTAAAGCTAAGGCTACTCACTGCCGAACCATAAAAAGAATATCTGTCAATAGATGTTATGTTGTTGTTTACTTCAAAGGCAGAATTTTTGCCAGCTGGATAAAGGTAAACTTGCCTGCCAATTATTTGCTCGCTTGATATAACATTCCGATAAACTACACCTTCAATAACATAGTAAGAAGGTATTGGGTTGCTGTCTTCTGTCAGTGTAAAAGCAGTAAGACTAGTGCAGCCTACAAATGGATTCTTTACAGCCCCTTGCGTATTGCCTACATCTCTAGCAAGCAGAGTGTGCGGAAGGCGGGCGGTTTGCAGTGATGTGCAGTTTGCGAAAGCACTTTCGCCAATGGTTTTTAGCGAGCTACCAGCGTCATAATTTATTTCTGTTAAAGATGTGCAATTAGCAAACACTCTTGCGCTTAAATGTTCAAGATTTGACGGGATATATACTTTGGTCAAAGCTCTGCAACCGTAAAAAGCCCTTACTCCTATGGAAGTTAGTGTTGTTGGTAGCACTCTTTTGTTTGCTTCGCCACCAAAAAGTAAAGAGCAACCTTCAAAGGCACTTTCGCCAATGGAAGTAAGACCAGTATCTAGTGGGGATTTATTAAATGTGATTTCTGTAAGACGAGAGCAGTTAAAGAAGGCTCTATCACCTATTTGCATTATTGAGTAAGGGAAGGCAATTTGATTTAACATTGTACAACCAAAGAACATTTCTTCGGGAATAGATGTAATGTAGGAGGAAAGTACAATGGTAAAACGGGACAGTGATGTGCAATTTTTGAATACACCTTTTCCTAGCGACTGCAATATGCTGTTTACGCTAAAGTTACTTACTTTGGTGTTTTGGAAAGCATAATCGCCCAATGTCTTTAGTCCAGAGGGGATTGTGCTTAAATCCAAATTCATTCTTTTGTCCACTCCTGCGAAAGCATAGCTACTAATAGTTTCTAGCGAAGAAGGCAAGGCAATGGTAGAGATACTTGTACAGTTAGTAAAAGCATACTGCTCAATAGTTTTTAGAACAGAACCGTCTTTGAACTCTAATAAAGCAAGAGAATTGCAATTATAAAAGGCGTTTTTGCCTATGGTGGTGACAGATGAAGGTATAATAATGCTTGTTAACGCGGTACAACTATTAAAGGAGTCTTGAGAAATAATACCCAGGCTGTCGCCGCCAAAACTAAATGTAGTTAAATTAGTACAGCCATAGAATGCGCTTTGCCCAAGAGAACTAAGTGTTGACGGCGCTTCAAAGGAACTAATTTTTGAATTAGCAAGTGCAAAAGTACCTATGGAAGTAAAGTTAGTAGTATTACTTAGGTCAACATTTGTAAGGTTGCTACAATTATAGAATGCGTATTGTCCGATAGAAACAAGTGCGCTACTAGATGTAATAGTTACTATATTTTTGTTGTCAAAGAAAGCATAACTAGCAATAGCTGTAGTACCTTCTTTTAGTACGACATCCGCACCGCCTTTTAACGGATAATACATAAGAGTTTTGCCGTCAGCAGAATAAACGGTATTGTTTTCTGTAATAAAATAGCCATTTACAAAGGCATTGATTGTGGACAGGTTGCTATTAGCAAAGGCGCGATAATTAACGGAACTTAAATGCTTTGGTAGTGTTATGGAACTAAAGTTCTGTAAGTTAAAGAAAGCATAATCATTTATTGTGGTAAGATTACTGTTTTGTGTAATATTTATAGCAGAAAAAACCGTTTCTGTCTTAGTCCACTTATTAAGTGTGCTCCAAGTATTTTCTCCAACGAACTCAATATTGTTTTGGTCGCTATCGGTTATTGCAATACCTGCAAAACAGTATCTGCCTATGCTAGTGACAGAATCGGGCAGGTCGAATTCCGTTAGAGAAGGGCAGTTAGCAAATGCGCCCGTTCCTAACGATACAAGAGAATTGCCTTCAAAAATAACTTCTTTTAGCGCGGTGCTGCCATAGAAAGCAAAGCTACCGATAGAGTCTACTGTGTTTGGAATTATTATTCTTTGCAGATTTTCCGAGCTAAAAACAGACAGACTAAGCGCGCTAGCGTTATCAATATTGTAGCCAATACTTGTGACATTGTTGCCACCTATAGTTTGTGGGATAACTAGTTCTGACTGTTGTTTGCCAGACAAAGTAAGTCCTTCAATTTTTACATTTCCGCCCACAGTGGTGTGCCTAAAAAAGCTATTACTTTCGCTGATATCAATAAACTTCGCGTACAAGTTAATGGACGCGCCTGGTATTTTGGTAATTGTCGTTTTGCTGCGGATAGTACCTTCGGCATCTTCGTACCACCCCACGAAATAATGGTCTTCTTTTGTGGGAACTTGTGGCACTTCTACAGTAGCTTGGTCAATACCTTTGTAGGACTTATATTCTTCTCCGTCAACATAGTATTTAATAAAGTAAGTGCTTTTGCTGTATTTGGCATAAATAGTAGTAGCTTCCGTAACTGATGCAATATTGCTTGATAACCAAGCGGATTGGTAACCGACCACTTCCTTAATCTTGGGCATGTCAGTAACCATTAGCGGGGAGCCATAGCTTACATAGTGGTATTGCCTTGTCACTTCGTTATTAGTTGGATCTGTGCTTATAAAGGTAAGTGTTACAAGTTTTGCCGACCATTTGGCATAAAATGTTGTATCTTCTGTGGGGATAATAGATGTATCTACTCTTTCTGTTGCTCCGCTGTCATAACACCAGTATTCAAAATTGTACCCTTCCTTAACGGGAGTGGGCAGAGTAAGAGAAGTAGCAGTAAGTGATACACTGATATCAGAAAGGGTATTGCCATCCTTGGTGTCAAAACTTATAGATATTTCGTTGCCGTAACAGCTAGTAAGCGACAATAGAAGTGTGATAGTGATTATCACAATAATAGCTAATGTAAGTTTTTTGTTCACTCCCATACCTCCAAAGTATTCATAATTGCACTCCCATAATCAAGGATTGCGCGCGTGCACCTATAAATACAAACACATATAATATATTACTACTATTAAGGGCGTTTTGTCAATATACCTTGCATACATTTTTATTTGCTTTTTGGACGCTTCTGCCCTATAATAATTGGTGATACGAATGGAGAAATATGGCAAGAAGAATTGTTCACCGCAGAATTAAATTAAGTAAAAACAAAAGAATAGCATTAGTGGTAGTTTCGGTACTCATATCTATTGTTTTGGTTGCCCTAATCCTAACCAACAACTTTGACTTTCTTAACTTCGGAAAGTCTAATACTATATGTACATCATTGCTAAGTGATCATAGTGACATAGTTATTCCCGACAAATTCAACCTTGACCAATTGTTGGAAGTGCATTTTATTGATGTGGGACAGGGGGACGGCATAGTTATAATGCTTCCGGACGGAAAAATATTTTTTATAGACGGCGGAAGTGGGACTAGCGCGAGTAAGCAAACTAGACAAAGCTACAATAATTACCTAAAAAACAACCTTTATGTGGACAAAGTAGAATATTTGGTAGTAACTCATCCGCATACAGACCATTATAATTTGCTTGATAGTGTACTTGATTTTTACGATGTGGATATGATTTTTTATAATGTTGATAGTGAGCCAAGCAAGAGCTATGATAGTTTTTGCGCGCAAGCTAGCAGTGAAGACGGTGTAGAGATAAAAAGCATTACTAATGGCAATGATAGCATACTAATTGTGGAAAGTCAGTTGTACAAAATAACTATCTTTTCTGCGGGCAATGACGGCTTTGGTGGCGCAAAAAGTGTTAAGAACTCAATGAGCGTGGTTTGTCTGTTAGAATACGGCAAAACAAAAGTGCTTTTTATGGGTGATGCCGAGAAGGAAACGGAACAGTGGCTATCTAAATACGCATTAGACAACAATATAGATTTAGATGTTGATGTGTTAAAGGTAGGACACCACGGCTCAAATAGCGGTACTACTAATGCCTTTTTGGATAGCATACAAGCGGAATATGCAATAATAAGTTGCGGAGAAAATAACAGCTTTGACCACCCTTCAAAGGAAGTTATGCAAAGTTTGTTTGATAAAAGCGTCGCGACATACCGCACCGATAAGCATGGAAGTATAGTGCTATATGTAGACTATGACGGCGATTTTGGCTTTTTGACAGAAAACAATGTTTTGGTAGAAAACTCTACAGATAACAGCAAAACCATACCGCTAATAATTAAGTAAAAGGAATAATATGAAGCTAAAACAAGACGACATTATTGAAGTAACCATAATCGACCAAGGCATGGACGGCGAGGGTATAGCCAAATATGGTGACTATACCTTGTTCATTAAACACGCATTGCCAAGTGAAGTAGTTAAAGTAAAGGTTTCTTATGTCAAAAGAAACCTGGTTTTTTGCAATATGTTAGAAATAATAAAACCTGCTATCGATAGAATGGAGCCTATTTGCAACCGTTTTACGCGCTGTGGTGGATGCGACTTACTTCACCAACAATATTCTTCGCAAATAAGTTGGAAAAAGAAAAATTTAGAGATACTGTTAAAGAAGAACGCAGGAATAACCATGCCAGTAGATGAGGTGGTACAAAGTAACTACAGCCTTGCCTACCGCAACAAAATTCAACTACCATTTGGCATAGTAAATAACAAAGTTGCTATGGGGTTTTTTAGAGAAAACTCTCATAAAGTTGTGTCCATAACTAAGTGCTTTTTGCACGGCGATTGGGTGGAAAAACTTATAGATGTTTTCCTATCCTACGCCAATAATAACAATGTAAGTGTGTATGACGAAAGCACCAAGAAAGGTATTTTGCGACACATGGTGGCAAGAGAGCTTGACGGCAAATTGTCCATTGTGGTGGTGACCAATAATAGTCAACTTCCTAATGTAAAAAAGCTAACTAATCTACTAGATACTCACTTTGCTAATAGCTATGCACTTTATTACTGTCCCAAAAAAGAACACAACAATGTAATTATGGGGGACAAAATTATTCCCATAGTGGAGAACGATATTAGCGTAGAAGTACTAGGAATAAAGGTTGACATCAACCCCTATTCTTTTTTGCAACTTAATAACGAAATTAGAGACAAGATTTATAACAAAGTAATTGACAAAATAAATGCCCAATCAAAAAAAAGCATTGTAATAGATGCCTATGCGGGGGTGGGGATATTAGGAGCAGTTCTTGCCAAGAACGGTGCAAAGGTTTATAATATAGAAATAGTAAAGGAAGCTACCATAGATGCCGACAAACTAGCACAAAAAAATAATCTATCTAGCCAAATTATTAACATAAACGGCGACACGGCATTTGTTCTTCCGAAACTTATAAAAGAGCTTATAGACACCCAAAAGTTAAATAATAGTTACCTAAATATAATTTTAGACCCACCGCGCAAAGGTTGCGACAACAAGGTTATTGACGCGCTTAATACCCTTGATGTACCACACAACTTGTATTACATTAGTTGCAACCCAGCAACACTAAGCCGCGACCTAAAACTACTTACTAGCTATCAAGTGGATAGCATTACCCCCTATGACATGTTCCC
>CAYJBW010000008.1:0-28840 GCA_964368255.1 uncultured Christensenella sp. | reverse complement strand
AAGTAAGAGCAGCTAAGACAGAGAGCAAGGAAATAAATCTTGACGACTTGGCAATAGGTGGACTAGACGCTATGTTAGGCGCGAGCGTGGAAAGCTCAACTACAGATTTGTTTAGCGAAGACAAAGATACTTTGTTTAGTGATGATGACGATGCTAGCAGTTTGCTTGGCGGATTAAAACTAGACATTGACATGGATAAGATTTTGTCAACAGGTAAACTCGATATGCTTGCTGATGATGACGAAGATTTGTTGGACACAAGTGATGATAGTAGCGACTTGTTTGCAAGCTTGACAGAAGAAGCTATGGATGATTCGGAAGAACTTCTTAACAAGAGTTTTGACGATGACGAAATATAAAGAGGTGAAATAATATGATAGAAATTAACAATTTTGATAGTATTCAGATAAGCATTGCTTCACCCGAAAAGATAAGAGAGTGGTCTCACGGAGAGGTAACGAAACCAGAGACGATAAACTACAGAACACAAAAACCCGAAAAAGACGGTTTGTTTTGTGAAAAAATATTCGGGCCAACCAAAGACTATGAATGTCACTGCGGTAAGTATAAGAGAATAAGATACAAAGGCATTATTTGCGATAAGTGCGGAGTAGAAGTAACCAAGTCTAAGGTGCGCCGTGAGAGAATGGGACATATCGAGCTTGCAGCTCCCGTGTCACACATATGGTACTTTAGGGGTGTTCCTAGCCGTATAAGCACAATACTTAATATGAGCCCAAAGCATGTTGAGCAAGTAATTTATTTCGCAGCGCTAGTCGTGCTTGACAAGGGAAAAAGTAATTTCTTTGACAAACAAGTAATCAAGGATGAAGAGTACAGAGCAGCTATAGAGGAGTTCGGACCGAACAGCTTCCGCGCAGGAATGGGCGCAGAGAGCCTTGACGAACTACTAAGAAACATCGATTTGGACGCAGAAAGCGCAGAGCTAAAAGAAATGTTAGCTAATTGCCAAGGTCTAAAAAAGGTGCGTATAGCCAAAAGATTAGAAATTATTGAGTCCTTCCGTAAGAGTGGCAATCGTCCCGATTGGATGATTATGAAAGTTCTACCAGTTATCCCTCCAGAACTACGCCCAATGGTACAACTAGACGGCGGAAGGTTCGCGACAAGTGACCTTAATGACCTTTATAGAAGAGTAATTAACCGTAACAACCGTCTTAATAAGATGATTGAGAGCGGAGCTCCTGATATTGTTGTTAGGAACGAAAAGCGTATGCTTCAAGAAGCAGTTGACGCACTTATAGATAATGGTCGTCACGGCAAGCCAGTAACTGGCGCAGCTAATAGGAATTTGAAATCCTTATCCGATATGCTTAGGGGTAAGCAAGGCCGTTTCCGTCAAAACCTTCTTGGTAAGCGTGTTGACTACTCAGGCCGTTCCGTTATCGTAGTAGGACCAGAGCTAAAACTATATCAATGCGGTTTGCCCAAAGAAATGGCGCTAGAGTTATTCAAGCCCTTTGTTTTCCGCAAGCTAGTGGATAAAGAAATTTGTCACAACATAAAGAGCGCAAAACGCACAGTGGAAAGAGTTAAGCCCATTGTTTGGGACATATTGGAAGATGTTATCAAAGATCATCCAGTACTACTTAACCGTGCGCCCACACTGCACAGACTAGGTATACAAGCATTTGAGCCCATACTAGTAGAAGGTAGAGCTATTAAGCTACACCCACTAGTTTGCCCAGCGTTTAACGCAGACTTTGACGGCGACCAAATGGCGGTACACGTACCACTTAGCATTGAAGCCCAAAGCGAAGCAAGAATACTTATGCTTGCAACAAATAATATTTTGAAACTTAGCGATGGTAAGCCCATTGTTACACCCACACAGGACATGGTTTTGGGTAGCTATTATTTGACACAAGTAAAGGAAGGAGCCAAAGGCGAAGGCAGAATGTTCAAGGATCCAGATGAAGCAAAAATGGCTTATCAAGTAAAGGATATTGACCTGCAAGCAGTTATTAAGGTAAGAATTAAGAAAGTTATTGAGGGCAAGACATACAGCGGTATTGTAGAAACGACTGTAGGTAAGATTATATTTAATGATGCAATTCCCCAAGACTTAGGTTTTGTCTTTAGAGACACAAACAAGCCAGAATCAATGATTGCGTTAGAAATACAAGAAATGGTTAAGAAAAAGCAACTTTCACAAATCGTAGAAAAGTGCTTCAAACTTAAGGGCGCAACAGGAACGGCAGAAGTGCTTGACCTTATTAAAGCGTTAGGATTTAAGTATTCTACAATTGGCGCAATAACAACCAGCGTATTCGATATGAAGGTTCCCGGTCAAAAAGCCAAAATACTAGAAGATGCTGAAGTGGAAGTTGTGGACATAGAAAAGAACTTCAAGCGCGGACTTATTACTGAAGAAGAGAGATATAACGAAGTAGTGGAAGTTTGGAAAAAGACTACCGACAGAGTAGAAACGGATTTGGAGAAAAACTTTAGAGATTTTGACAAATTCAACCCAATCTGGATGATGGCGGACTCTGGCGCGCGTGGAAGCATGCAACAGATTAAACAGTTATCTGGTATGCGTGGTCTTATGAACGACCCTACAGGTAAAATTATTGAAATACCCGTTAAGTCTTCTTTCCGTGAAGGATTATCCGTTTTGGAATACTTTATTTCTTCTCACGGAGCAAGAAAGGGTGGAGCGGATACCGCTCTAAAGACAGCAGACTCAGGTTATTTGACTCGCCGTCTTGTTGATGTAAGCCAAGATGTTATTATTAAGAGCAACGATTGCGGAGATACAAAGGGCTTTATTGTTAAGAATTTGTATGACGCTGCCGGTCGTTTGGTAGAAGAGATTCAAGAAAGACTAGTTGGCAGATATGCAATTGGTGATGTTGTTGAGCCCAAGACTGGCAAAGTAATAGTAGAAAGTGGCGCTCTTATCACGGAAGAGCAAGCTAAAGAAGTACAAGATGCTAATATTTCCGAAGTAAGAATAAGAAGCGTACTATCTTGTAAGTGCAAACAAGGTGTTTGTAGCAAGTGCTACGGCGTGAATATGAGCAGTAACAACCCCGTTAAGATTGGAGAAGCTGTAGGAACGATTGCTGCGCAGTCCATTGGAGAACCAGGAACACAGCTTACAATGCGTACCTTCCATACCGGAGGTGTTGCTTCTATTGCCGACATTACACAAGGTTTGCCTAGAGTCGTAGAGCTTGTTGAAGCGCGTAAGCCAAAGGGCGAAGCTCTTATTGCTGATATTAAGGGCAAAGTAAAAATAGTGGAAGAAAACGGTGGACGCAAGGTAATACTAGAAGGTCTAAAAGACGACTTAGTATTTGAATACAAAATACCTTTCGGCGCAAAACTTCTTGTTAAAGATGAACAAATAATAGAAGCAGGCGATCCTTTATTTGCTGGTAGTATCAATCCACAAGACATACTCAGAACAAAGGGTGTGGCGGGCGTGCAAGAATCTATGATTAGAGAAATTCAAAGCGCATACCGTATGAACGGTGTTCATATCAATGACAAGCATATTGAAGTTATTGTTAGACAAATGCTAAGAAAGGTAAGAATTAACAATCCTAACGATACTGATTTGCTGCTAAATGAGTTAGTTGACATTAACAAACTAGAAGAAGCTAACGAAAAGGCACTAGAAAGTGGCGGAATGCCAGCTACGGCTAACCGTGTGCTACTTGGTATTAGTAAAGCTTCTTTAGCAACGGAGTCCTTCCTTTCTGCGGCATCCTTCCAAGAGACAGCAAGAGTGCTTACTGATGCGGCGATTAAGTCAAAAACTGATTATCTTGTAGGTTTGAAAGAAAATGTAATTATTGGTAAACTAATCCCTGCAGGTACTGGTATGAAAGAATACAGAAATATTACACTAGTTAATAATGAAGGCACCGGTAGCGGAGTGATTGAAGACTCTAAGTTCGACAAGGCACAACTACTTAGTGAGATTGACGACTAAGAATATTGATTAACAAAACAAGGTGGAGTTAATCCACCTTGTTTAATTTAGGAGAAAAAAAGTATGAGATATTTTACATCAGAGAGCGTGACAGAGGGACATCCAGATAAAGTTTGTGACCAAATAAGTGATGCTGTTTTAGATGCAATTTTGGAGCAGGATAAGTTAGCAAGAGTTGCTTGCGAGTGTTGCTGTACAGAGAACTTTTTGCTAATAATGGGTGAGATTACTACAACGGCGCAGGTAAACATAACAAAAGTAGCTAGAGAGACTATCAAAAAAATTGGTTACGATGATGACATTTATGGCTTTAACTATAAAACATGCAAAATTAAAGAACTTATTACCAAGCAGTCACCAGATATTGCGCAAGGAGTAAATGACAGTATAGAGCATCAAGGCAGCAAGGAAGACATTGACAAAATCGGGGCAGGCGACCAAGGACTTATGTTCGGCTATGCTTGTACAGAAACCGAAGAAAAAATGCCTCTTGCTATCATGCTTAGCCACAAACTGTGCAAAAGGTTAGCGGAAGTAAGGAAAAATAACGAAGTATCCTATCTTCGTCCAGACGGAAAAGCGCAAGTAACAGTGGAATATGCAAATGGGGAAATTAAGCGTGTGGATACGGTGGTACTTTCTACACAGCATGACGAAAATATAGATATAGAAGTTTTACGCAAGGATATGTTTGATTTGGTTATAAAAAAGTCAATTCCTAACAATTTATTAGACGAAAATACGAAATTTTATATAAATCCCACAGGTAGGTTTGTAATTGGCGGTCCAAAAGGCGACAGCGGACTTACGGGCAGAAAAATAATAGTAGACTCTTACGGTGGTTATATTGAGCACGGCGGTGGCGCATTTAGCGGTAAGGACCCCACTAAAGTGGATAGAAGCGCGACATATTATACGCGTTATGTTGCCAAAAACTTGGTAGCAAGCGGAATATGCGACAAGTGCCACATACAAGTTGCTTACGCAATTGGTAAGGCAAAACCTGTTTCTATTGATATAGATACTCGTGGTACGGGCAAAATAAGTGACGAAGAAATTGCGAAAATAGTGGAAAAGGTGTTCGACTTCCGTCCCAAAGCCATTATTGACAATTTGGAGCTAAGCATGCCACAATACTTCCAGACAGCAAGTTATGGACATTTTGGCAACGAAAATTTTAGATGGGAAAAGACAGATAAGGTGGCGGAAATCAGGAAATATTTTTGAAAATGACACTTAAGGGGAAAGTAGAAGAAATAGTTTTCCGTAACGAAGAAAACGGTTATACGGTACTCAATTTGGATGCTGACGGCAAGCTAATAACTGCAGTCGGCATTTTTCCTATTGTATCGGAAGGCGAGTGTTTGGAGCTTATGGGAGAATACAAAACAAACAAGCGTTTTGGTGAGCAGTTTTCGGTGACGGATGTTCAAGTAAGTAGGCCGGAAGACACTTTCGGGATATATAGATACCTATCTAGCGGACTATTTAAGGGGATTGGAGAAAAACTTGCATCGGATATTGTAGACAGATTCGGTATGCATTCACTAGATATTTTGGAAAATGACCCCCAAAAACTTAGGCAAATCACGGGAATTGGAGCAAAAAAGCTAGCGGATATTATTAAGAGTTATAATAGTACTAAGCAAATGAAAGAAGCTATTTTGTTCCTGCAAAAGTACGATATTGCTATGGGAACCGCGCTAAAAATTTATAAAAAGTATGAAGGAAGCACGCAGAGCATAATAGAGTTTAACCCCTATCAGCTTGTGGAAGATATAGACGGTATTGGTTTTGTTACCGCCGACAAAATCGCTAAGAAACTAGGCATTGACAGCCATAGCGAGTTCAGAATTAAAGCAGGTATTATTTATACCTTGTATGAAAGTTCTGTAAAGGGCGGTCATACTTGTTTGCCCGATAATATGCTGTACAAAGAAGCGTCCAATCTGCTGGAAGTTACGGAAGACGAAGTAAGAGCGGTACTTAGCATTATGGAAGAAATTAAACTGCACCGCATAGAAGAAACCAACTATATTGCTGGCAAAATCAATTACAACACAGAAAACGCCATAGCGACTAAGCTAATTAGGCTTAATAAGACCGCCGAAAAGTGGGATATGGACATCGATAGCGAACTAGCTAGTTATCAAAAAACCAATAACATTACTTTGGATGCTCAACAAAACGAAGCCATAAGAAGTATATTTAATAACGGTGTAGCCGTCATAACTGGAGGACCAGGCACGGGCAAAACAACAATAATCAAGGGCATTACGACCATTCTTGGGCAACGGAAAAAGAAAGTAGTGCTTTGTGCGCCCACAGGCAGAGCAAGCAAAAGAATGACAGAAGCAACGGGCGAAGATGCCAAAACTATACATAGACTGCTTGGTGTGGAGTACGGCTCTGACAATAGCTTTATGAGAAAGGAAAGCAACCCACTTGAAGCCGATGTTATCATTGTTGACGAAATAAGCATGGCGGATATTTATATATTTAACTCACTACTTAAGGCAATACCAAGCGGAGCAAGACTAGTGCTTGTTGGCGACAAAGACCAGCTACCTAGCGTGTCTTGTGGCAACATACTTAGTGACATAATTACTTCCAATTTAATAGAAGTAATTTATCTTACCAACATCTATCGTCAAGCTAAAGACAGTATGATAGTAAGCAACGCTCACAGGATAAACAAGGGGGAAATGCCCGTCTTTAGGAGCGCAACTGACTTCTTTATGTCTAGCAAAACAGATAGTTCGGATATCCTAAGTGATGTTATTAGTATGACAAAAGACCGTATACCGAACTTTGCTAAAGTTAGCCCAATGGACATACAAGTACTTGCCCCGATGAAGAAAGGTATAGTGGGGGTGGACAATCTTAATGTGCAGTTGCAACAAGCGCTTAATGATTCGGGCAGTCAAATCACCTACAAGAACACTATTTTTCGCCGTGGCGACAAGGTGATGCAGAATATAAATAACTACACAATAGAGTGGAGAAAGTTCGACTACAGCGAAAGCGGAACAGGGGTATTTAACGGTGACATTGGCTATGTTAATAGCGTAGAAAAGGGCGTTGTCACGGTAGAGTTTGAAGACGGAAAGGTGGTAGAATATCATGGAGCCGACCTAGAACAACTTATGCTAGCTTATTGTATAAGCGTTCATAAGTCGCAAGGCAGTGAGTTCCCCGTGGTCATACTCGTAGTAAGTGGTGGCAACTATATGATAATGACAAGGAACTTGCTTTATACGGCAGTGAGCCGTGCCAAACAAATGGTAGTTATTGTGGGGGACGAAAATAGCCTGAGCAAAATGGTTGCCAACAACTTTACTGTAAAAAGGCATTCGCTACTTAACGACTTGCTACAAAAAAATAAACACCGCATTGACCTTTTGTGGGGAAGTGATGACGATTAGTAATTTTTTCAAAAAAGTAGCTGAGTATATATTCCCCAAAGGGATTACTTGCAACGGTTGTGGCAAAGAATTATCCGTAGATAACGAACTTTCTTTGTGCAGTAGTTGCTATAATGAGCTTGCTTGTTTGCAAGAAAGTAGCCTTACATACGAAAAAATAGAAGTTTTCTCTTGCTATGAATACAAAGATTTGGCAAAGAAAACTATCCTTGCATATAAAGACGGCAATCGTCCCTATTTGTCGGAGTATATGGCAAAGGCTCTAAGCAAGCTATATTATGACAAAATCAATTCTTGCGATGTGTTTTGCTTCGTCCCGAGCTTACCTTTGACCGTTAGAAAGCGTGGCTATGACGCCATGAAAAATGTAGCAAAGTTTTTTGCCCAAGATGTAAATATTAGTTTGTTGCAAGAAATAAAGAGAATTAAACACTGCACGGACCAAACAAAGTTAAACATAAGTGAAAGAAAACAGTTCGTTCTGAACAATTTCTCTGTTAGTGAAGGTAGTTTTGCAGGAAAAACTGTGCTAATTTTGGATGATTTGGTAACATCTGGGGCAACTCTAAATGAGTGCGCCAAAGTTCTACTTGCAAGCGGTGACGCAAAAAAGGTTATTGCGCTTACTTTTGCTAGAGCTATCTAGGCAAAAATTGTATAGAAGCGATATGTGAGTAATGTTGCGTAAATCGTTGAACAACATAGTAATTTGTGTTAAAATATTTAGGTATATAATAATATTGAGGTGATAGTAATGTACGATAAGAGAACAGAAACACGCACGAGAAAAGAAACCGAAGAAATCCAGCTTGAACGCTTAAAGTATATAGTTAATTACGCTTATAACAATGTAAAAATGTACAAGGATAAATTTGATGCCATTTCTTTGCGTCCCGAACATATCGTTACACTTAAGGATATAGAAAAAATTCCCTACACAACCAAGGAAGATTTGCGGGATAATTATCCCTTTAAGCTATTTGCTGTACCAATGAAGCAAGTTGTTCGACTTCACGCATCCAGCGGTACTACTGGCAAGCCTATTGTTGGCGGATATACCAAGAGAGACCTTGACAACTGGGCAACATGTATGGCGCGCTTATTAGTTATGGGCGGAGCAACTGACGAAGATATTATTCAAGTAGCATTTGGTTACGGCTTGTTTACTGGTGGCTTCGGACTACATTATGGTATAGAAAAATTAGGCGCAACCGTTGTGCCGATGTCTAGTGGCAACACAGAGCGTCAGCTTATGATTATGAAAGACTTTGGGGTAACGGGCTTAGTTGCAACACCGTCTTATGCAATTTATCTTGCAGAAACCGCCAAAAAAATGGGTATTCTTGAGGATATGAAAGTAAAATATGCCTTTGTTGGTTCGGAAGCATCAACCAACGAAATGCACAAAGCGCTAGCAACTATGTGGAATGCACTTCCCACAGAAAACTACGGTCTTACAGAAGTGGGCGGACCAGGTGTTTCGGGAGAGTGTGAACAAAAAGTAGGCATGCACATAAATGAAGACTTTTTCTACCCGGAAATAGTGAACATTGACCAAAACAAGGTACTTCCTGAGGGTGAAAAGGGCGAAATGCTACTTACCACGCTAGATAGGGAAGCAATGCCTATACTTAGGTATCGTACTAAGGATATTACTTCTTTAACATTTGAACCATGCAAATGTGGCAGAACTATGGCGAGAATGTCCCGTATTGTGGGTAGAACGGACGATATGATGATAATTAGGGGAGTTAATGTTTTCCCGTCACAAATAGAAAGCGTTGTGCTTTCCATTCCCGAACTGGGGAGCAATTACGAAATAGTGGTAGACAGACAGAACTATATGGACACCATAGAAGTTTATGTGGAAGTTGGCAATGTGGAACTACTTTCTAACTATGCCAATTTGCAAAATTTGGTGGAAAAAACCAAAGCAAAACTAAAGGCTGTTGTTCAATTAGATGTCAAAGTAAAACTTGTAGAACCCTTTGCTATTAAGCGTGGGGAAGGCAAGGTTAAGCGCGTGAAAGATTTGCGCAATGTTTATGATAAATAAAAAACTGTAGATAAAAGGCAGGTGGAGATGAAAAAATTATTATTAGGCGATTTTGCGGTGGCAAGGGGAGCTTATGAAGGCGGAGTAAAGGTTGCTTCCGCTTATCCTGGCACTCCGTCCACAGAAATAACCGAAGAATTGTCAAAGTATAGCGAAGTATACACAGAGTGGGCTCCTAACGAAAAGGTTGCTTTAGAAGTGGGCATAGGTAGTTCTTTCCGTGGCGCAAGAACGCTTGTTTCTATGAAGCATGTAGGTCTAAATGTAGCAAGCGACCCACTTTTTACGGTAGCTTATACGGGCGTTAATGGCGGACTGGTAGTAGCTGTTGCTGACGACCCCAGTATGTTTAGCTCTCAAAACGAGCAAGACACCAGGCTAATTGCGCGCAGTGCTAATGTGCCAGTTATTGAGCCATCGGACAGTATGGAAGCTAAAGACTTCACTATGCTTGCCTTTCAGTTGTCGGAAAAGTACGATACACCAGTTATTTTGCGACTGACAACACGCGTTGCGCACAGTCAAAGTTTGGTTGAGATTGGACAAAGACAGGAAGTTGGATTAAAAGCTTACACTAAGGATGTTGCTAAGTATGTTATGATGCCAGCAAATGCAAAAAAGCGCCATGTTGTGGTGGAAGAAAGGCTAAATAGGTTATCAGAAGATAGCAATAATTTTGCAATAAACAGAGTGGAAAAAAAGTCCAATAAGCTAGGCATTATTTGTGCAGGCGGAGTGTACCAATATGTAAAAGAAGCTTTGCCCGATGCAAGCATACTAAAGTTAGGTATGGTTTATCCGCTACCTTTTGAGCTTATCAAAGATTTTGTTTCTAGCGTGGAAAGATGTATAGTAATAGAAGAATTAGAGCCGCACATAGAAGGGCTTATTAAGACTCACGGTATTTGTAATGTAGAAGGCAAAAATTTGTTCTCTATTCAAGGAGAATTTTCTGTTAATTTAATAAAAGAAAAAATACTGGGACAAAAGACAGAAGCCAAAGCTGCTGATGTTCCTATGCGTCCCCCGGTGCTTTGCGCTGGTTGTCCGCACAGGGGAGTGTTCCACACCCTTGCCAAGCTAAAGCTAACAGTTCTTGGCGACATAGGTTGTTATACTCTGGGCGCAGTTCAACCGCTTAGCGCAATAGATGCGGTTATTTGTATGGGCGCAAGTATAGGCATGGCAGTAGGATTTGACAAAGCTGACCCCGAAGCGTACAAAAAGACGGTAGCAGTTATTGGGGACAGTACCTTTGTTCATAGCGGTATAACAGGACTTATTGAAGCAGTTTATAACAAGGCTAACGCAACTATTATTATTGTTGATAATAGTACAACGGGTATGACAGGACACCAAAACCACCCGGCAACGGGCAGAACTATTGACAATAAAGAAACTTTCCAATTAAATATTGAAGAACTTTGCAAGGTAATTGGCGCAAAAACAGTTACTGTTGTTGACCCGTACCAGTTGAAAGAATTGGAAAGAGTTATTAAAGAAGAAGTAAGCAAAGAGGGTGTGTCCGTTATTATTGCGCGCAGACCTTGCGTTTTGCTAAAAAAATCGACTTATAATGGCTATAATGTCAATGATAATTGCGTTAATTGTAAGGCTTGTTTGAAACTGGGCTGTCCAGCTATCATTAGCGGAGAAAAGTCGGTAAGTATAGACAAATCATTATGCACAGAGTGCAACCTATGCGTTGAAGTGTGTAAATTTAGCGCTATAAAGTAGGAGGAAGTATGGATATATTGATTGCGGGTGTAGGTGGACAAGGAACTTTACTTGCTAGTAGAGTGCTAGGAAATTATGCCACAAACAAAAACTTGGATTGTAAACTATCAGAAGTGCACGGTATGGCACAGCGCGGTGGTAGCGTAGTAACTTTCGTCAGAATAGGCAGTGAAATAAGCTCTCCAATTATTGATGTTAAGAGCGCGGATATTATTATCGCCTTTGAAAAATTAGAAGCATTGCGGTATTTGCATTATCTAAAAGATGACGGACGGATGTTGTATTCTTCTCAAGAAATTATGCCCATGCCCGTAGTAAGCGGAATGGCAAAATACCCTGGTGATATAGAAAATAGACTAATAAATGCTGTGCAAATCGATGCTATGAACCTAGCAAAACAGGCAGGTAACATAAAGACAGCCAATTCTGTTATGATAGGCGCGCTGACAAAGTTAATGAACCTTAGCAAAGAAGATATGTTGCAAGCAATAACAGACAGCATTCCAGCGAAATTACTAGAAACAAATATTAGAGCTTTTGTTCTAGGTTATAACGCATAGGGGGGAGCAGTATGGGAAGTATTTATATGCCAGAAAAGGAATGTTTGTCAAGAGCAAAAATGCGGTCTTTACAAGGCGAAAGACTGGTTGCCCTTGTCAAAAGAGTTTATGAAACGGTACCTACTTACAGGGCAAAAATGGACAAAATAGGCATTAAGCCTAGTGACATAAAAGGCATTGACGATATCACTAAATTGCCCTTCACCACAAAACAAGACTTGCGTGACGGGTACCCTTTTGGTATGCTTTCAGCGCCCAAAGACGACATTGTACGCATTCACGCATCTAGCGGAACAACGGGCAAATTAACGGTAGTTGGCTACACACAAAATGATATTGATGTTTGGACGGAGTGCGTTGCCCGTTCACTTGTCATGGCTAATGTGAGCAAAAATGATATTGTACATGTTGCCTATGGATATGGACTTTTTACGGGCGGACTGGGCATACACTATGGCGCAGAAAAGATTGGCGCAGGAGTGGTGCCAGTAAGCAGTGGCAATACCAAACGGCAACTTACCCTTATAAAAGATTTCGGGGCGTCAGTGCTTTGCTGCACACCATCTTATGCAATATTTTTGGGAACGGAACTAGAAAACGAGAATATAAAACTGGAAGACCTTAACCTTAAAGTAGGTATTTTTGGGGCGGAACCTTGGTCAGAAAATATGCGCAAGGCGATAGAAGAAAGACTCAAGATTGACGCGCGTGATATCTATGGCTTGTCCGAAATATCTGGTCCAGGCGTTGCTATGGAGTGCGAAGCAAAATGTGGGTCACACATACAAGAAGACCATTTTTATGCGGAAATTATTGACCCAGATACCCTAGACGCTTTGCCCTATGGTAGCGAAGGTGAACTTGTGTTTACCACGCTAACAAAGACAGGACAACCGCTAATTAGGTACAGAACAAGGGATATAACTTCATTAAATGGCGATGTTTGTTCCTGTGGGCGCACTACTGTTAGAATGAACAAGGTTAGGGGTAGAAGTGACGATATGTTGATTATTAGGGGGGTTAATGTCTTCCCTTCACAAATAGAAACGGCGATTATGAATGTAAGCGGAGTGGAGCCACACTATATGATTTATGTGGACAGAGTAGATAATCTTGACACAATGGAAATACATATAGAAGTAAATGAGTCTTTGTTTAGCGATACGGTAGGTAACATTGAGAGCCTGCGCAAAAAGATAGAAAGTGAGATTCATTCTAATTTAGGTATAGGCGCAAAGGTAAAATTAGTGGAGCCAATGGCTTTGCCGAGAAGTGAGGGTAAAGCTAAAAGAGTTATTGACAAACGCCAAATATTTTAATAATATTAAAGTAACTTAGGAGGTAATATATGCTAGTAAAACAACTGTCAGTATTTATGGAAAATAAACCCGGTAGGCTTTTTAATCTTACCAACACCTTGGGAAAAAAGGGACTAGATTTTGTTACACTATCCATTGCCGACACCAAAGACTATGGCATTGTGCGTTTTATTGCAAGAGATAATGAACTAGCTTATAGAATTCTCAAAGAAGCAGGCTTTGCTGTGGAACAAACTTCCCTAATTGGTGTGGAAGTAGAAGATGTTCCTAACGCGCTGGCTAATGTAATTGGACTGCTAGAAAAAGAAAATATCAACATAGAATATCTTTATTCTTTTGTACTAACCAACTACAATACCGCAAAGATACTACTAAGAGTAGAAGATACGGATAAAGCCATAAAATTGTTTGAAGAGAAGGGTATAAAATTACTTAGCGAGAAGATATTATAAATAAATGTTTACAAATAATAAAGAGCTACGAAATTTTTCGTAGCTCTTTTGTCGTTGTAAGTTATGTAATAGTGCTATTACTTTACAAACAAAGTAGATAATAATTCTGGTTTAACAGCGTATTTTTTCTCGAATATTTTGCTAAAGACTGGAGTTACGACAAAGGACATTGCCATAGAAATAACACCAATTAGCGGACTGCGTCCGATGCCTGCTTTTAGGATGCCGACAAAGGTGGTGCCATTTGGTGTGCCGATAGCTCCAAATACTAATACTAGCGTGACGGTAATAATTAGGGTGGAAATAATGCTTGCATATGCGCCTATTTTGTTGATTTTTTTGCTGTATAAACCTAGTACATATGGCCCGATAAAGCAACCAGCAAGAAGTCCCCAACTTAGACTCATCATAGTAACAATTGCATCAATTTGTGCAATGGCAAGCAGTGCCGAAATAGCAACAAACACTAAGCAAAGTACACGCATAAGTACCGTTGTACTAGTTTCTCCTGCGCGCGGACGAAGATAACCTTTGTAAAAGTCAATAGATACGGTGGATGCTGAAGAGAGAGAAAGGGAAGCAAGTGTTGACATACTTGCAGAGAAAAGCAATACAATTATAAGACCGAGCAAAGCTGGGCTTAGGTTGTTAACTAGCATTTCTGGAACTATGCGGTCGAAGTTCTTACCAAGGTCGTTAACAAATGTATCTTTACTAACGAACAGGGTAACCAAACTGCCCATAAAGTACGCCCCACCGCCTACGATAAGGGAAAAAATAGTGCTTATTATTGTGCCTTTTTTTACTGCGGTATTATCCTTGATGGCATAGAACTTGTGAATAGATTGTGGCAAGCCCCAAATACCAAAAGAAGTAAGCAGTACTAGAATTATTAAGTTAAATAGTGGACTATCTAGGAATGATTTGCCCGGCGCGGCAGCCGCAGGCAACAAGCCAAGATCGTTGTTCATAAGTTTGCCCAGTCCTTCTCCCCAGTTGACAGCCTCATTGTTAAGTAGCACCAATACGCAAACAACAATGCCTGCAAGCATAACTATACCCTGAATAAAGTCCGTAATGGTAGTTGCCATATATCCGCCTAGGAACAAGTAGAATGCGGTAACTGCGGCAAGAATTATTATGCAATAAATGGGGTCAAAACCTAGTACGGTAGAAAAGATAAAGCCTAGTCCCTGATAAACAGATGATGAGTAGGGCAATAAAAATACAAATATTAGCAAGGAACTAACGAGTTTAATGTGTTTGCTTTGATAACGCTTTTCAAAAAACTCTGGCATTGTTCTAGCTTGCAGAGTTGAAGTCATAAGTTTGGTTCTCTTTGCAAGTACCTTCCAAGCAAGATATGTGCCAAAAATTGTGTTACCTATCCCAATCCAAACAGCGGCAAGACCAAAACTCCATCCGAATTTGCCTGCGTATCCGATAAAGATTACCGCCGAAAAGTAAGTTGCGCCATAAGCAAAAGCTGACAGCCAACCACCTACACCTTTGTTGGCGAACATAAATTCATTGATGCCTTTGCTTTTTTTGGCGCAAAGAATTGCCACAATAACTAGCATCACTAAGTATGCAAAAAAGATGATATATTGCGAAATACTAGATGCGGATATGAAGTTGTTAAACATTGCTGCTCCTAAAAAAGATAATTACTAATAAATATACTATTTACCCAATAATTTGTCAAGAAAAGCAGCACAGTAATGTTAAAAAGAGTAATAAGGCTATTGACACGACATAGATTTTATGTATATAATAATATAATATATAATTCAATATATGACACGACTACTATAAAGGGGTGAGTAAAGATGCAACAATTCGAAATTACAAAACGACAAAAATTGTTGAACACAGATGGCAATATAGAACAACCTGGCTTTGCAAGAAGATTGGTTTGGGAATATAATAGAAATCACATTACCGCGCGCAAGGCGTTAATAAAGGAGTGGGACTATTATTATATAGGCAATGACGAAGAAGCGTTATGTTTGACCATAGCAGACCTTGGGTATATCGGCGCACTCAGTGCTAGTGTACTAAACTTCAAGGAGCCCTCCCAGATTAACAAAAGCGCGGTATGTTTGTTTCCGCTAGGCAAATTTAATATGCCAGCAACTTCGGTTATTGGGGATTGTAGATGGACAATAGGCGGAGTTAATATGACATTTACCAATGACGGCAAGTTGCGGAGACTTTTTGGCAAGTATGCAAAGTTCGGCAACAACGGAGAAGACCTTTCTTTCGATATAGAAATCAGAGAGTTTCCCAGAGAAAGTATGGTTATTGCCACACCTTTTGCCAAAAAGGGCAGATTCTATTACAACCAAAAAATAAACTGTATGAGCGCAGAAGGCAGTTTTACTTTGGGCAAAAAGACATCATATTTTAACAAAAAGAACAAATCAATGGCAACGCTAGATTGGGGCAGGGGCGTTTGGACTTATGACAATACTTGGTATTGGGGAAGTTTGCAAACATACCTTGATGACGGTACAAAGTTCGGTTGGAACATTGGTTATGGCTTTGGCGATAACGAGAAAGCCACCGAAAATATGCTATTTTATAACGGCAAAAGTCACAAATTAGACGAAGTAACATTTAACATTCCACAAAAGAACGGCGAAGATGACTTTATGAGTCCTTGGACATTTACGAGCAATGACGATAGGTTTACTATGGACTTCACCCCCGTACTTGACCGCTATGCGCCCGTTAATATTGGAGTGTTCGCTATGATACCCCACCAAGTATTTGGTTTGTTTAACGGTACCGCTGTACTTGATGACGGCACAGTTATAGAAGTTGTAAATAGAATGGGCTTTGCCGAAAAAGTGCATAACAAGTGGTAAAGCAAAAAAATGTCCGACATAATCATTGTTTTAGGTAATTATTTGTTAGATGACGGCAGCCTTTCTCTAGTCAATAGAGAAAGGTGTTTTCACGCTTATAGCATTTTTCTAAAAAATAACAGCATACTGCTACTAACTGGTGGCAAGGCAAATACCAATGCGCCACTTTCCGAAGGGGAAGCAATGAAAAACTTCTTTTTGGGCAAAGGAGTGGGCGAAGAATTAGTAATTGTAGAAGACAAATCCAAAAACACCTTTGAAAACACCAAGTTTTGCGCGGAAATTCTTAGGACAATTAAGAGAGAAAATGTTATACTTGTGTCAAGTAGCTACCATATAAATAGGGGATATTTTAATCCTATTAAGTTCTTTGCAAAGTACCAAAAGTTAGCCGTTATTCCTTCCGCTTGCTTTGACAGCGGTATAAAACAAGTTAATGAGTTCAGGCAAGAAAGAGAGAGCGAATTGGTTATTTATAGTAAAACCAAAAAGCTATTGGAACACACAAACAATGAGCGCAAGAATTATTTTGCCATAAAAAGAAAGGGTAAACAACAATATGATAATGTGAAAATGCGCTTTTGGGATAGTGACGCTAACGCAAAGGAACTTGTGGAGCATTTGAAAGTTATTTATAATCTTGATAAAATAAGCGTGCAAAGGATATAAAAGAGAAAGTTATCAGCAAAGGAGATACTATAAAAGTGGCAAAAGTAATAAAATTAGCAGCGAGTAAGGTGCAAAATAGCGGTATAAAGCCACAGTTTATAGACGGATACAGTGTTTTTACCAAAGAGAAAGATAAAGATTTTGTAATACTACAACTTACTGATTTGCATTTTGGCAGGGGTTTTTTATCCATAAAAAAGGACAAGCTAGCTCATAATGCGGTGGTAACATTAGTTAACAGGGTTAAGCCTGATTTGATTATACTTACTGGCGACAACATCTACCCCATTGCGCTTTTTTCTGGGACAAGCAACAACCTTAGGCAGACAAAGTATGTGGGGGAGCTATTTGACAGCTTCGGCATTCCTTGGACAACAACTTTTGGCAATCACGAGAGAGAGCCATTCTCTAAGTGTACGAGAGAAGAACTTGGCGAGTATTATACCACTTTTAAGCATTGTCTATTTCAAAGTGAAAAGGATATATACGGGGTGGGCAACCATATAATAAAGCTCAACAATAATGACGGCAGGATAAACAATGCTTTTGTAATGTTGGACTCAAATATGTATCTTGGCAGTCACTTTTTTACTGGCTTTGACAACATCCATGACGACCAAATAAAGTGGTACAAGGATGAAATAACAAAAATGAGCGGGGATAGCTTAGCGCCTAGTTTGGCATTTTTTCATATGCCACCAAAGGAAATGCGTGACGGCTGGGAAAAAGTAAAACTAGGTCAAGATAACGAAGCAGTGTACCACCTAGGTAACATTGCCGAGCTAAATGATTATGTAGGTTATTCACGCAAGAAAGAAGGCAAATTTTTTGAAGAAATGGTCAAATTCGGCTCCTGCAAAGGTATGTTCTTTGGACATGACCACTTAAGCACCTTGTCCATAACTTATAAGGGTATCCGCCTAACATATGGCATGAGCGTGGACTTCCTTGCTTATAGGAAGATTGCCAAAAGGTACACTCAGCGTGGCGGTACGGTGATTAGAATAAAGGATGACAGCAGTTTTACAGTGGAGCTTTCTCCGCTAACAAAAACGGTCAGAGATTAGCATCAATATTTTTTTACAAAACATTTGACTTTTTAAGACTTTAGTAAGATGATAAATGCTAAGCAGTATTTACAGTATTTAATTGAGGGAATATGTTAAAAAAACTTTCTAAATTTACAAAGGGGTATAGCTTTTATACGATAATTACCCCCATACTAATTGTGTTTGAGGTAGCTATTGAAGTTACCCTGCCTTTTATAATATCCAAAATAATTGATGTGGGCATAGAAGGAAGCGGTGGCACGCTATATGTAATTAAGCTAGGCGCGTTAATGCTAACTCTTGCCTTTATTAGTCTAATGCTTGGCGGTTTTGCGGGGCGAACTTGCGCGGTAGCGAGTATGGGGTTTGCCAAAAACTTGCGCTATGGCTTGTTTAGCAAGGTACAGGATTTTTCCTTTGCCAACATAGATAAGTTCTCCACACCGTCTTTAATTACTAGGTTGACGACCGATGTAACCAACATACAAACGGCTTATATGATGTTACTACGCTTGCTTGTGCGCTCTCCGCTTATGCTTATTAGCGCCACTTCGTTTGCTATGAAAATCAACTACAAACTGGCTCTTATTTTCCTTATTGCCATACCTGTAGTATTTATTGGGGTAGCAATAATAGGCGGTCTAGCCTACCCGAGATTTATTAAGTTACTAAAAAAGTATGATCTTATGAATGCCAATGTGCAAGAAGACTTAGCGGCAATTAGGGTGGTAAAAACATTTGTGAGAGAAGACCACGAAAGTGAAAAGTTCCGTACCGCCAGTGTGGAACTAAAGAAGTGGCATATAAAAGCGGAAAAAGTTGTTGTCGTCGCTATGCCTATTATGATGATGATGATTTATACATCTATGATAATGATGTTTTGGTTCGGTGGCAATTTTATCATAAATGGCAGTATGACCAAAGGACAGCTTGCTAGCTTCCTTGCCTATGTTATGCAAATCTTTATGTCTCTAATGATGCTTGCATTTATCTTTGTTATGGTAATAATGTCAAGGGCATCAGCTACTCGTGTGGTGGAAGTACTGGACGAAGAGATTGATATTAAGGACAATTCAAACGGAATGGACACCGTAGCAAACGGCGATATAGTATTCGAAAATGTCAGTTTTAGTTATTCGCTTGAAGCTCAAAAGCATGTACTTAGGGACATAAACTTTGCTATAAAAAGTGGAGAAACAGTGGGCATAATCGGGGGAACTGGTTCTTCCAAAACTTCCCTTGTGCAACTTATCCCCAGACTTTATGATGCAACAACGGGCAAAGTAAGTGTTGGTGGCGAAGATGTCAAAAACTATAAACTAGATACTTTGCGTGGCAGTGTGGCAATGGTACTACAAAAAAATGTGCTTTTTAGTGGTACGATAAAAGAGAATTTGCTTTGGGGTGACACCAACGCTACCGATGAGCAGATACTAAATGCTTGCAAAATAGCGGACGCTTATGACTTTGTTATGAGCTTTCCTGACGGACTTAATACCGACCTTGGTCAAGGCGGTGTAAATGTTAGCGGCGGGCAAAAACAACGGCTGTGCATAGCTAGAGCTTTGTTAAAAAATCCACAAATAATGATACTTGACGATAGTACCAGCGCGGTAGATACCACTACCGATAAAAGGATAAGGACAAAACTAAAACAAAATTTGCAGAATATGACAACGATAATTATTGCTCAGCGTGTAGCGTCCGTTATGGATGCCGACAAAATCATAGTTCTTGAAGACGGTGCAATTAACGCAATAGGCACACATAATCAGCTTATGAAAGATTGTGAAATTTACCGTGAAGTGTATTTTTCACAAACGAATAAGGAGGTGAAATAATGAAAAAACCTCGCATGAAAAAAGGTGGTATGAAACCACAGAACACCAAAGCAACGCTAAAAAGACTAGTTAGTTTGCTAAAGCCCTACAAATGGCAACTACTGATAGTATTGTTTTGTATATTGATAAGCTCATTATCCAGCATTGCGCTAACACTATTTATCCGTAGCGCAATAGACACATATATTGTGCCTTTGATTGGAAAGAACAGCCCCGATATGTTACCCTTTATTAAGGCTCTTGCTTTAATGGGCGGAATATGTCTTTTGGGCGCATTATCTGCCTTCGCTTATGAAAGAATAATGCTTAATGTCACGGCGCTAACTATGCAAAAGGTAAGAGATGACTTATTTGTGCATTTACAAAAGCTCCCCATTAAGTTCTATGATAAGCACACTCATGGCGAACTAATGAGTAGGTTCACCAACGATACCGACACTATGAGAGAAATGATAAGTCATGCCATTCCTAGCATAGTATCTGCCACAATAACTGTTGTGGGAGTGGTAACGGCAATGCTTATTCTTAGCCCTATACTTACGCTAATTGTCTTTGTATTATTATTTGTCATGATTACCTTCGTGGGCAAAATAGGCAAACAGAGCAGTAAATACTTTGTAAAAATGCAAAAGTCTTTAGGCGATGTTAGCGGATATGTGGAAGAACTTATTGAAGGGCAAAAGGTGGTTAAGGTATTTAGCCACGAAGAAAAGGTAAAAGAAGAATTTACCGTCATAAATGACAAGCTCTGTCACAATGCAATTACCGCCAACACTTACGCAAATATTTTGATGCCTATAATGGGCAACCTTAGCTATGTTCTGTATGTGCTTGTAGCAATTGTGGGTTCTGTACTAGCAATCAATAGCACACTTAGTATAAGTATTTCTATTGGTACGCTTATTGCATTTTTGCAGTTCACAAGAAGTATTGCCCAGCCTATTGGACAAACTAGTCAGCACTTTAATAGCGTTCTAGTAGCCCTGGCAGGTACCGAAAGAATATTTAACATTATGGACGAAAAGGAAGAAGAAGATAATGGTTATGTCACCTTAGTCAACGCAATAGTGGACGAAAATGGCAACATAACAGAGAGCGAAAGTCGTACTGGGATTTGGGCGTGGAGACACCCCCACAAGGCAGATAACACAGTTACTTATAAGCTAGTGGAAGGCGATGTGCGTTTTGACAATGTGCTTTTTAGCTACGATGGGGAAAGTACTGTACTTTGTGGCATTTCACTTTATGCCAAGCCAGGGCAAAAGGTGGCTTTCGTAGGTTCTACAGGTGCTGGCAAGACCACAATAACCAATCTTATTAACCGCTTTTATGATGTGCCAGACGGCAAAATACGCTATGACCACATAAATATAAACAAAATCAAGAAAGCCGATTTGCGCCGCTCACTGGGAATGGTACTACAAGATACCAACCTATTTACCGGCACGGTTATGGACAATATCCGCTATGGCAAACTTGACGCTAGTGACGAAGACTGCATAGAAGCAAGCAAACTAGCTAATGCTCATTCATTTATTACCAGGCTACCTGAAGGATACCAAACGGTGCTTACTGGTAACGGAGCCAACCTTAGCCAAGGACAACGGCAACTACTATCCATTGCAAGGGCAGCGGTGGCAGACCCGCCTGTGCTTATTCTTGACGAAGCAACTTCAAGTGTTGACACGCGTACCGAGAAGCTGATAGAACAGGGTATGGACAAACTTATGGAGGGTAGAACGGTGTTTGTAATTGCTCACAGACTTAGCACAGTGCAAAACTCCGATGCCATTATGGTGCTAGAACATGGCAAAATAATAGAACGGGGCAGTCATGATGAGTTGCTTGATCAAAAAGGAAAGTACTTTGAGCTATATAACGGATTGGAGCTTAATTAAAAAATACTCTTAACAAACACAAACAACGGCGAAAAAAATCGCCGTTGTTTTATTTTATAAGGATACTTTATAGAGTGTTTTAAGCGAGTAGGCGTCCTTCGTCTTCAATAACAGCCATTGCCTTTTTTTAATCGCCCGTTGCTATATCGAAGTAAATATATAATGTTTTAAGCGAGCAGTCGTCCTTCGTCTTCAATAACAACCATTGCCTTTTTTTCGTCACCTGTTGCTATGTCGAAGTAAATATAATAGGTTATGCCGTCAGCAGTAGCAACAACTTCTTTGCAAAGAATTTCTGTGTTCCATTCTGTGGGTATAAGGCAGTAAACTTGACTTTCTATTACCAAAGATTTGTTAAGCACAATGGTAATTTCGTTTGTGATGTCCAAATCTCTGTCTATGTGATTATATAAATAGTTTTCCGCTTCCACTCCGATTAGTTCGCCATTATTACTGTTGACTTTTATTTTTACCAGGTCAGGATAGTATACTATATCCTTGTCGTCTTCATATGCAAAGTTGACATAAACTGTGCTGTTATTATTGAACACCCATACTGCTTTCATATCCGCATAGCCCATTTGCGTAATATATTCTTTAGCTTTATTTAGACATTCTTCTTCACTTAGGGTGGGGTCTTCTATGGCGCAGTAAGAATTGTAAGTGGCAACCTTACCGCCCAGCCTTGTTATTTGCATATTGCCAACATTATCTCCAATGTTGAATTGATAAAGGTAGCAATCAATAAAACTTGTGCCTTCTCCCAAATATTCCACATTGTTTGCTTCGGGGAAGAACTCCAAAACTTTTGCAGCTCCCTGTTCACTACTAATTTCCGTTAAGCCCTTAAGGTTCTTAACTTCTCTATCTTTAAGAGCGTCAGAGAACGGCCCGTCATAGATAAGTTCTGGGTACTCTACCGAAGAGTGAGTTTTTATGGCGTCTCCAATGGTGGCGGAGTCGCTTAGAAGGGTGGCATCTATCTTTTCACCAGATACAAGTTTGTCTTGCACACCCCGTAAAGAGATATTAAGTTCTTTAATAATGTCATAAAACTTAGTTATATTGTTGGTTTCTTCTTCACTTAGCTGAGAAGTCTTTAGCTTGACAGAAAGAAAGTAACAATAGTCACCAACTTGATTTATGAACTTAATTATTGTTCCAGTTTCGTCACTCATCTCCCCTAGCTGAGAAAGGTTAGTATTGGCTACATCACACTGACGCCAAACATCGTTGAGTAGTTGTTGGCGCAAAGTTGTGCCCGTTAGTACCTTTATTTTGCTTAGTCTTAATTCTATATCAGATAGACTATCTAGCGCTTCGGTAAAGGATTTCTCATAGATATTATTAAGAGTGGTGTTGTTTTTGTTATTTCTTGTAACAAATATACCAAGTGCGGTAGACAGTCCAGCAATTACTAGCACTGATACGACAGAAACAACTATAATGATTTTTTTACTTTTTGACATAAATCCCCCTTTTACAGACAAAAGACATGCCGACCAATCGTTAAGTGTATGGTCTTTTGCCTAATCCAAGCATTAGTTGCCGTAGCTGGGTTGTAGTAGAATAGGCAGCCATAAGTGGGGTCCCAACCATTCATAGCGTCTTGAGCAGCCCTTAGCGCGGTGTCGTTAGGAGTAAGGTTTATTTGCCCGTCAGCAACTACAGTGAAGGCTCCTTTTTGATAAATTACGCCACTAATTGTGTTGGGGAATTGCGGACTTTTGACACGGTTCAGAATAACTGCCGCAATAGCTACCTGTCCCACATAGGGCTCTCCGCGCGCTTCCCCGTATATCGCCCGCGCAAGCAGATAGACATTGCTAGAATTTGAGCTTGTATTAGAAGACAAACTAATGCCCATGGCAGCGGCAGTTTGTTTGCCCACAATACCGTCTACAGTCAGACCGTTTTTCTGTTGGAAGTAGCGTACAGCCGTTCTTGTTTGACTGCCGAATATCCCGTCCACACTGCCGGTGTAGTACCCCCAGGTTTTTAGTTTTTGTTGAATTTGTCGTACTGTTGCGCCCGTGCTTCCTTGCTTTACCGTTGCCGCTTCTGCATTTTCGTCAGAGCGAATGACATCGGTAAAGAGTAGTACTGCGGTAAGAGCAACGGACAAAATAAGCACAATACATAGCGCAGTATTAAAAACTTGTTTTCTTTGCATTTTGCCTCCTTATTCTTTGATTATTTCCCAAATCTTTGATTTATAAATAGCTTCGTCACCTTCCAAAAAACAAAGTGGCGGAAAGGCTACGCACCACCAGTTATCCCCACTGCCAGTTCCTAGCGTAATTATTATCGCACGATAAGAGCCTTCTTCTAGTATTAGTTCACCATATTGCCTAGTTGGGAAGTTTTCGTTTTTTATAGCAAGATTACATTTATAGTCAAATTTGTTCTCACTTAAAAAATTATCAATGAGTTTTTCTATTCTTTCTGAGTGTTTTTTCACCACCGCTTCTGCCCCCTTTCTAGTGGTAACATTGTCAAAGTAAGGGGAAAGGTAGTTAAGTAATTCATCTCTTACAGAAAGTTTTATTTGTTGGTCAGAACTTTCGTTGCTGTTTGCCCGTATATGTAAGCGCAAATATTCTTTATTGGTAGTAGTATTATTATTGCTGCAACCGGCAAATACTAATACTATGATTAAGATTAAAAAAAGACAGAATTTTCTCATGAATGGTATTATTGACATCAAAAGCGCTGTTATACTTTACTTTTGCAAATAATAGTGATATATTTAGCCTATGTTACAAATGAAAAAGCTTACAAGTGAGCATATACCGCTACTAAGGAAGTATGTAGACAAAGCAGAAGGTTACTGTTGTGAAAACACATTCGGGTTCATTTATCTGTGGAAAGATGTAGAAAATATACATTTTGCAGAAGAAGACGGCGTGATGTACATTGTTTCCTTTGTCTATGGTTCGGCTAATTTTTACTTTCCTTTTGGGGATAACATAACGAATGATTGTTTTAAGCAAATTGATGAGTATTGTACTGCTAACGAGCTAAAGTTAAAATTTTGGTACCTAATAGACGAGAATTTGCCCGCGCTTAAAGAATATTTTGGGGACAGAATAGAGCTAAAGAATGAGCGGGATTGGGCAGATTATTTGTACGCCTATGAAGATTTGCGTTTTTTGGAAGGTAAAAAGTACAAAACTCAAAGGAACCATATAAGTAAGTTTAGTAGTTCTTATCATTATGAATTCTTACCTTACGACAGTACAAAAAAGGATATTATACTAGAGTTTTGTAAGCATTATTATAAGGAACAAAACAAAGAAAGCACGCTTTTTATGGAAGAGAGAAAGGTTTTGCAATACTTGGTAGATAATTATGAAGAAGTAGGCATGCTCGGGGGTATACTTGTTGTAGATGGGAGCGTTGTAGGTATATCTTTTGGGGAAATAAAAGGCGATACTCTATATGTGCATTTTGAGAAGGCGCTTATAAAGTATAGCGGAAGCTACGCAACAACTAACAATATGTATTTGCAACTATACGAACATCCCGATGTGAAGTATGTTAACAGAGAAGAAGATGTTGGTGATGAGGGGCTAAGGACGGCAAAACTAAGATTGCGCCCTATTAGACTTGTTGACAAATATTTTGGAGATGTAGATTAAGCAAGAATTTGTATAATATTATTCAAAACACTTGAAAAATTATAATGAGTGTGTTAAGATTATCTAGCATATTTATATATTAGGAGACAAAAATGTTGTTAAACTTGATTTCTGCCGTACAGGCATACAATGTATATACAGTGATATCCATTATCATAATGGTGATTATGGTACTGCTAAGCATTGCTATGATAATAATAGTAGTGCTACAACAGGGCAATTCTTCCAACCTAGGAGCTATTGCCGGCGGTGCTGAATCATTTTTTGGTAAGAACAAAGCAAGGAGTTTGGACGCAAAGTTTAAGAGATGGACAATATTTATTTCGATAGGCATATTAGTTACATCAATTTTATTTTTCGTAATGCAAATACTCAAAGCAAGGTTATAAAAACAATAGATACCAAAAATACTAAAGCAACTGCCAAAAGCGACAGTTGCTTTTTTGTTTTTAAGTAGTAGTAAGTGATGTGTAATATGACCCCAAAGTATAGCTAAGACTTGCTTTTGAGGGTGTTATATGGTATTATAATAAATTATTGATAATAGGAGTTTTTATGCAAAGATTGGTTGCCACCAACAAGAAAGCCTACCACGATTATTTCATAGAAGAAACATTTGAAGCGGGGATACAACTAGTTGGAAGCGAGGTAAAAAGCATTAGAATGGGCGGAATAAACCTAAAGGACAGCTATGCCTTTATAAAGAATGGTGAGCTGATTTTGTCCAATGTGCATATTTCTCCCTACAAAATGGGGAGCTATTTTAACGAAGACCCCCGCCGTGACCGCCGACTACTCATGCATAAGAGGGAAATTGACAGACTTAGGGGCAGAGTAGAGCAAAAAGGATATACTCTAGTTGCTACCAAAGTTTACTTCAAGAATTCCCTCGTTAAAATAGAAATAGCACTGGCTAAAGGTAAAGAATTACATGACAAACGAGATGCTCTCAAGGACAAACAACAAAAAAGAGATATGCAAAGAGAGCTAGCAAATTATAAATAACGGAGGCTTACAATGAAAAATTTCAAAATAGATACAAAATGCGTACAATCAGGCTACAACCCAAAGAAGGGTGAGCCTAGAGTACTACCAATATACCAAAGCACAACTTTTGCTTATGACACACCCGAAGAAATGGGCGACCTGTTCGACCTAAAAAAAGAAGGATATTTTTATACGCGTCTTGCTAACCCCACAAATGGTGGTTTGGAAGAGCGGATAACTGCGCTAGATAACGGCATAGGCGCTATGGCTTGTTCCAGCGGAATGGCGGCAATAACACTAGCGGTGCTTACTCTATGTAGTAGTGGCGATAATATAATATCACTATCCACGATTTATGGCGGAACATTCAATCTTTTTGGTACAACTCTGCCCAAACTAGGCATAAATTGCCGTTTTGTTGACGCAGACAGTACAATTAGCGACATAGAAAAGCTAATTGATGACAAAACTAAAATAATTTTTTGCGAAACAATAGCAAATCCTGCTATGAATGTAGCGGATTTTGATGTTCTCAATAAAGTTGCGAAAAAATATGGCATAGTGTTAATGGTGGACAACACCCTAGCAACGCCCGTTATTTGTCGGCCTTTTGAGTGGGGCGCAAATGTTATTGTGTACTCATCCACAAAGTATCTTGACGGTCACGCTTGTAGCTTAGGCGGACTAATTGTTGACGGGGGGAACTTCCCTTATCTAAACAACAAAAGATATCCATCATTTAACGAGCCAGACCAAAGCTACCACGGTATGGTTTATGCCGTAGATTGCAAAGAGAAAGCATTCATTATTAAAGCAAGGGTGCAAGTAATGAGAGATATCGGCGCGCAAATGGCGCCACTTAATGCTTTCTTGACACACAACGGCATAGAAACGCTTCATTTAAGAATGCCCAGACACAGCGAGAATGCCTTGCTTGTGGCAGAATTTCTTGAGCAAAGCGACAATGTTGAGTGGATAAAATACGGCGGACTGGAAAGTGACAAAAATAACGAAAAAGTCAACAAGTATTTTGATAATGCAATGGCATCAGGAATGGTTACTTTCGGAATAAAGGGCGGGAGAGAGGCCGCATCCAAGTTCCAAAGAGCGTTAAAGCTGTTTAGAATAGTAACTCATATTGCCGATGCGCGCAGTTGTGTATTGCATCCGGCTAGCTCAACGCACCGCCAACTAAATGACGAAGAGTTAATTTCTTGTGGTATTAGTGATAATTTAATTCGTTTAAGCGTGGGTATAGAAGATATTAGCGATATTTTAGCTGATATTTCTAATGCGCTTGAGGCGAGCAGATAAACAAAAGGAGGCATTATGCCAATAGTTATACCAAAAGATATCCCGGCATTCGATGTGCTGACAAAGGAAAACATATTTGTAATGGGTAGTTCCAGGGCGCAGATGCAGGATATCCGCCCACTAGAGATAATTATCCTTAATTTGATGCCCACCAAGGTGGAAACAGAAACACAACTAATGAGACTACTTAGCAACAATTCTTTGCAAGTAAATGTAACGCTAATAATGACGGCAACTTATCGCCCCACCAACGCGTCAGAAACACATCTTGACAAGTTCTATCAAACTTTTGAAGAAATAAAGCACAAAAAGTATGACGGAATGATAGTAACGGGCGCGCCAGTCGAGACAATGGAATTTAACGATGTCAAGTACTGGGATGAGCTTTGTCAAATATTTGAGTTCGCAGAAAGGAATGTCACTTCTTCAATTTTTATTTGTTGGGGAGCGCAAGCCGCGATGAATTATTATTATGGCATTGGAAAAATGCCGCTTGATAAGAAGCTATTTGGAGTGTACAAAAATCATCCCATAGTGGAATATGACCCTTTGCTTAGGGGGCTTAATGACAACTTCAAGGTGCCACACTCAAGATACACCGCTATTGACGAAAAAACGGTAAAAGAAGACAGCAGACTTGTAGTGCTTGCCGAAGGCGAAGACTGCGGTATTAGCGTGGCAAAAAGCATTGACGGGAAGAAGTTTTTCTTTTTCGGTCATAGCGAATACGATAGAGAAACGCTTAAAAAAGAGTACTTGCGGGACAAGGACAAGGGAATGGATATTGATATCCCCGAGTATTATTTTGTGGACGGCGACATGGACAAAATAAACATGGGGTGGAAGTCCACTGGACACTTGCTGTTCAACAACTGGCTGAACTATTATGTGTATCAAGTCACGCCTTATGACATTGGGAGATAAAATTGCGGATAAAGAAAATTTATTTAGAAAATTTTCTCAGTTACCCAAACTTGCTACTAGACCTTAGCGAGGGGGTTAATATCATAACTGGCGCAAACGCAAGTGGCAAAACCAACTTAGTTGATAGTATATAC
>CAYJBW010000007.1:0-29224 GCA_964368255.1 uncultured Christensenella sp. | reverse complement strand
CATTTATATAATAATTTTTGCTTTCTACAAAAGAATGCTTTTGCTCTATGTATTCTTTAAGCTGAGCAGATAAAATGGTCAAGCCTGTTTAGACGGGCTTTTTTATTGTTCAAAAACGGATGTTAATAATTCCATAGTACATCATTCCTGCCGCATTTGTAAATACTTGTATTTTTGCGTTAATTTTTTTTTTCTAAGTGTTGTAGGATTTTTTTGATGTAGGATTGGTACTGCAAGCGGACGGCATCTGGGTGTTTGATTATTATTTGGTCGCCAAAGTTTGCGCACCAGCCGAAGAATACGGGACTTATATTGATGTGCGCGCGTAAAGAGCAATTGCCATTGTCTAGGATTTTTATTTTTATGCCACTGCCGAACTTGTCCATCATTACATCGATTAGAGACTTGTCAAATTCTAGTTCTATCACAGCTTCTTTGCCTGTGAACATAGAAAAGGTCTTACGGCGGTACTCGGCTATGTCAAAAGTGACGGCACAGTCGGCTATTTCTATTTTTTCGTTCTCAATAGCAACATCGGCTATTCTGTCCACGCGGTAGTTGGACAAATTTTTGTACTTGTCACTGTAGCAGACGAAATAGTAGCAGTCATTGTTAAAGACTAACGCAACGGGGTTTACTAGGTATCTGCCCCCTTCTTTGCGATAAACAAACTCGCCGTTTTCGTTGTAATGAAAATACTTAAAGGATACTTTTTGGTTGAGATTTATTGCTTCATCCAGCGTCAAAATATTGTTATAAATTGCTTCATTGCTGGACTTCTGCACATCAAAATACACACCGTTTTTTAGAGTATCACCTTTGTACATACCAGCTAGTGTGGCAATTTTGTCCACTAGTTCGTTAGTTTTTTGTACCGTAATAAAATGCGCGGATTGTACCGCATCTATTAGTATGCGGAGTTCTGGCAGACTAAAGGCGGAATGCTCTGCGTAGTAAAGGTTCCTTTTTTCACGCTTTTTTTGTACCTTGTAGCCTTGGTCGGTAAGGTCTTGTATGTCCCTATACAGTGTCTTTCTGTCGCAACAAATTCCGTATGACTTTAGCTTGTCAATAATTGTGATGGTGTCAAGTGGATGCTCTTTATCACTTTCTATGCATAGAATTTCCCATAGCTTTAGTAGTTTAATCTTCTGAAACTTTTCTCTTGCCATAATTACCCCCATAATTTTGCTTTGATTATATCACAAGGAATAATCTTTGTAAATTATGGTCTTGTCGCGATTATGGGACAAATATGCCATTAAAAAAGGTGGCAAGTTGCCACCTTAGTGTGATTTTTTGTAAAAAGTATTTATATCGGTTTAAGAAACATTTGGGTAAAATACAGCGTGCCGTTGGCTTTCTTGGCAACGCCTACCCCTGTTTGTGTATAACTTCTACTTAGAATATTGGCGCGGTGCCCAGGCGAGTTCATCCAACTGTTGACTACTTCTTGCGCCGTTCTTTGACCGTATGCTATGTTTTCTGCGGCTGCGGAAAATCGCAAACCATAGGACTCTAGCATTTTGAAAGGTGAACCATATATGGGCGAAGTGTGCGAAAAATAGTTGTTATTTATCATATCTTGGGACTTTATCCTAGCAACTCTTGCCGCTTGCCAATTAGAAGACAAGGTCGGTAAACCATTTTTTGTGCGTTCTACATTTATTAGCCTGACCACTTCATCTTCTATACTTTTAAGTGGTGCCGCGGAAGGGATATTGATTTTTTGCCCCACATATATAAGAGCAGGATTAGCAATTTGCGGATTGGCAGTTATTAGTTCCTTTAGTCCAACTTCATACTTGACCGCAATCTTCCACAAGCTGTCCCCACTAACTACGGTATAAACGGTAGCCGCCACCATTTCTGAGCTTTCTTCACTTGCAACAGTTTGGCTATCTTCTATCTTAGTGTTGGCAATGCAACCTACCCCAACAGGAAAAACTACCGCCACAAAAACGGCTAAAACTAACAACAAAAATATTTTTTTCATTACTTCCCCTACTACTATGTCTTTGTTTTATTATCCGAATTTTTGCAGAAAATAACAGAAAGAGTGGGCATTTCTAAAAATTGCCAACAAAAAACTATACATTCTAATTAAAAATTTGGATAAATTCTATTTTCTAATTAAATCTATTTATTATTTTTTATATCTCTTCTGAAAATCGGTTTGCTTAGGTTGGCTATGCGGGAACGGTCTATGTCAAGATTGCTCAAAAAATTGTCAATTTCTTCAAAGCACCCTATGTGGCGCGAACGGTGAGCATCGCTATCTACTATAAAATTAACACCCGTTTGAAGTAGCTTTTCTATGTCTTTTTTTATCAAACTAAAGTGCTTTACATTCAGTTCCAATAGTACATTGTAGTGGGCGCACGCCTTAGCTACTTCCACACTGTCAGTGACTATACAACTGTTGATATGCGCTAGTATATCTATGGGGTACTTGCTTATCATTGCTATTACGGCATCGGTATTTTGCGCTAGCTTTTTTGGGGATGGCGTTTTGTAATAAAAGGGCAAATAGGTATTTAGATTGGCATAAAGTTCCCAAAAATCCTTGCTACTTTTGGGCTTTGCAAAACGGTGAAAACCACCAATTATTATGTCCATCTGCTCGCACTGTTCTAGGCTCATATCGATTGTCCCGTCAAGGGAAATAATGTCTGCTTCTATCCCATGCAAAATCTCTATCTCTGGATACATTTGCCTTGCAAGCATCACTTCTTCCCTTTGCTTAAGGAAGGTATCTTCGCGCAAGCTATATCGTTTTGGGTTGCCATAGCCATGGTCCGTAATTGCTACCGCCTTTAACCCTGCTTCTATTGCGCTTTGCACATTGGACTGCACTGTGCCCTGTCCGTCACTATAATGTGTATGTGTATGATAGTCGCCGTAATATGTATGCATTTCTCTCCCTTACTTCTTATTACACTTTGTTTTGGCATATTTCCTTTAATTTATACCATAACATGGTAAAATTGTCAATGTTAGCTTGCGATAATATAAGTTCTACAGTATTTTTTTGCATTATGTTTTTTGGCACTTCAATATTCTTTTCGCTATTGAACAAGGTGGTTTTTTATGCTATAATTGTTTGGTTGTTACTTAGACATAAGGAGAAATTTTTTAATGAATGCCTTTTTACACAAAATCTTTGGTACAAATCCCCACGAAGGGGTACAACCCAAAGAAGCGCTTAGCTACAGCCTTGCAGGTTTGGGACAAAATTTGATATGCGGGCTTGTCGGCTCCTATATTAGTTACTATTTTACAAACGGCTTGTTGATTGCCCCCATTACAGTGGGGCTTATCATGCTGTTTATCAGAGTTTTTGACGCTCTAAATGATCCAATTATGGGCAGTATCGTGGATAGAACACGCACAAAATACGGCAAATGCCGTCCTTATTTGTTGTGGACACCAGTGCCTATTGCTGCTTTTACAGTTTTGCTGTTCATACCGCTAAAACCTGACACCACAGCAACAATAGCAATTATGACGACTTTGTACCTTATATGGAGCGTTATTTATACCATTGTTGATGTGCCGTACTGGGGACTAGCTACAGCTATGACTTCCGAAACTAATCAACGCGGAACTGTACTAACTGTTGCTCGTTTGTTCTGTACTCTAGGGGCAGGCGTTGTTTCTTTGTTGGTGCCCAATGTATCTAATTCTTGGTTAAAACCATTTACCAACGCAGACGGAGCCATCATCCCTGGCAATGAAGGTCTTGCTGCAGCTGCGCTAAGGCAAAACTATTGGTGGCTAGCTCTTATTATTGTGCTTGTTGCTTTGCCCACATTTTTTATTGGTTTTAAGAATACCAAAGAACGCTTTTATAGTAACGAAGCTCCCCGCTCTTTGAAACAAAACTTAAGTTTAGTTTTCAAAAACAAACCTTTGCTTTTGATTATCCTAAGCGGAATACTGGGCGGTGGGAAAATGCTATATATGTACAGCGGTATTTACATTGCACAATATAACCTTGCAGAAATGGGTGTAAGTATCCTTGGTATGCACGGCGCAGGACTGTTTACTCTTATTACTATGGCGGTAGTACCTGGCGGCCTGATTGCATCTGTACTCGTTCCTTGGTGTACTAGAAGATTTGGCAAAAAGAACACCTTTATTTGGTCTCACATCTTTGGCGGTGTGGTACTATTTGTTATGTTCTTCTTTGGCTGGAAAACAAGTACAGGACTAATCGTCAACTTAATTGGGCTTGTTTTGCTGGGAATTCCGCAAGGCTTCGGCAATATAATTACCTATGCTATGATTGCGGATACAGTAGATTACTTAGAGTGGAAAGAAAACACAAGAGCGGAAGGTATCTGCTTTGCCATGCAAACATTTATTAACAAAATCGGTATGGCGGTAGGGGCGGCTATTGCTTGCTTTGGCTTAGGTTGGGCAGGTATTGACGCAAGGCTCGCATCCACTTATTCTATTAGTGGCAATGTCAAAGGTTTGGACTTATTGTTCCTAATAAGCACTCTTGTTCCTGCTATTAGCATGATCGCATGCTCTTTGCCATTGTTCTTTTATAAGTTTGACGAAAAAGCTCAAGCTATTGCCGTTGCAGAAATTGCGCAAAGGAAGCTAGCCAGCTAATAAAATTATTTGGAGATATTATGATAATCACTTTGCCTAATAACTTTAAGTCCGCGGTGTTTGATATAAACATCCCAGAAGATGAGCCTATGTTCCGCCTTACCCTTGTCAAAGGGGGTGTGCTACTTTACAACACACTTGGCGTGCTTATCGGTCAAATCTTTTATGACGAAAACTCTTCAACGGCGGTGATTGCTGACGGAGCGTCAATAAGGGTGGAGCGAACGGGCAATGATTATACAATAAAAGTCCCCACTTTAACTAAAGCGGATAAGAAAAAATTGATAAAACCAGAAAGTCAAAGGAAACTACATTCAGAGTATTCTGTCTACGGCAACATTGCACAACAGAATTATCAAATATTTGAGAGAAAAAAAGGTATTACTCGCCCAAGCGTTATTGCTACCGTTATATCAGTGCCTTTAGAAGATAAAATTCGCCTAAAAATTGAAGAAGGATGTAACATATTACGCGTTATTAGCTTAGTACTAGCAATAATCTTGATATAGCTACGCTTGAACACTTTTAGAAATAATGATAAGGACTGCTTTTATTTAGCAGTCCTTTGTGTTATTGCTATCTTTACTTGTTTGTAAAAACTCTACTAAATTTGCACACTAGGCTTAGCTGTTTTTAGTTTGTATATTTCTCTAAGATTAACTTCTAATTCATTAGCCACATCTAAATTGTTCTTAATAAAGTCCACCGCTTTGTCTCTGCCTTGCGCTATTCTTTCGTCCTTGTAGCTAAACCAAGACCCGGACTTCTTCACCAAATCCTGCTCTACCGCTAAATCTAGAATACAGCCGTATTTAGAAATACCTTCACCGTATATCATATCAAATTCGCAAGTTTTGAAGGGTGCAGCCATTTTGTTCTTGATAACTTTTATCTTTGTCTTATTACCAATAATCTCATTGCCAATGCCCTTAATTGCTTCGGACTTTCGTACATCAAAGCGCAAACTTGCATAGAACTTGAGCGCCTTTCCGCCTGCTGTTGTTTCTGGATTACCGAACATTACACCCACCTTTTCTCTAAGCTGATTTAAGAAAATAATGCAAGTGTTGGACTTCTTAACAACTCCGGTTAGTTTGCGCAGTGCTTGGCTCATAAGCCTTGCTTGCAAGCCCACATGGGAGTCTCCCATATCCCCTTCAATCTCCGCTCTAGGAGCTAGCGCGGCTACGCTGTCTATTACTACAACATCAATGCTTCCGCTCTTTACTAGTTCTTCTGCAATATCAAGAGCCTGTTCGCCGTTGTCTGGTTGTGACACATACAAATTCTTTAGGTCTACACCAAGTTTCTCCGCATAAACGGGGTCAAGCGCATGCTCTGCATCAATAAAAGCGGATATTCCGCCCAATTTTTGCGCTTCGGCAATTATGTGCAAAGCTAGCGTTGTTTTTCCGCTGGATTCTGGCCCATAAATCTCTATAATTCTGCCCCTAGGCACTCCGCCTATTCCTGTTGCTATATCCAAAGTTAAACAGCCTGTTGGTATAATGTCTACATCCACCCTTGCTCCGTCAGTAAGGGTCATAATGGAGCCTTTACCAAAACTTTTTTCTATAGCGGATATTGCCGCCTCTAGCGCCTTGCGCTTGTTGTCGGGGTTCGTTTGCTCTATCACCTGAGTGTTCTTTTTCTTGCTGTCGTCCATTGTTTCTCTCCTTATTACAAGTTTTTATTTAGATGCTGCCAAGCATAAAATAAGGCGGCATTTTTTGCACTTTTTCTCACTTGCTCGCGGTTGCCTGCAAAGTGGTTTTTTATAGCTACCGTTTCTAAAAACGGCATTGCTATTCCGATATACACAAGCCCAACGGGCTTTTTGTCCGTTCCGCCGTCTGGTCCAGCTATACCTGTTGTTGAAATAGCTATATTTATGTTGTCATCTAGCAGCCCATAAGCCATTTCTTTGGCAGTTTCTTCACTGACCGCCCCGAACTCCATTAAAGTATCTTTCCTTACCCCTAGCCTATTTTCTTTGGATAGGTTGCTATAAGTTACTAGCCCTTCATGAAAAACTTGACTAGCCCCGCTTATGCTTATTATGCTGCTTGCTACCATTCCGCCAGTGCAACTCTCCGCAGTGGCAATTTTTACTTCGTTAGCAATAAGGAAGTTCACTAATGTTTGTTCCAAACTTATGTCTTTATCACTATATATTCCATCTTCAAAAAGTTCGCAAATATCATAGAAATCTTCTTTATCGATATCTTCAAAGTAAACCGCGTTGTCATAACAGTTACTTAGCACATAATATTCCTTTAATTTAGGGTTGTACTCTCTTATCCTGCTTTCTAAGTCGCTCCCATTACCAAAATAACGCAAAACTTCTTTCATAATAGCCTCCTAGACAACTACTCCGTATAGATGAAAATCAGTTTTTGTGACCTTTATATTATACACCTTGCCAACTTCTGGCGCAATGCTTGCACTAAAGTATACTAGCGTGTCAATGTCGGGCGCATTATGCTCGCTTCTGCCGTAAAAACACTGTTTGTCGTAGTCTATTCCTTCATATATTACTTCAATAACTTTATCTTTATAATAACTTTGCCACTTCATTGTGGATAGTACTTGGGCTTTTTCGCACTCAATCACCCACTTGTTTATTGTCCTTTTGCTCTGTGTTGGGCTTAGTTTGTATGCCGGAGTGCCTTCTTCCTTAGAATAACTAAAGAATCCAGCATAGTTTAGCGCATATTTTACAAAACTTACTAATTTGTCGTGCTCCTTTTCTCCTTCTGTGGGGAAACCTACTATAAAAGAGCTTCTTAGGGCAATTTCGTTGTAATCTTTCCTTAGTTTCTCTAATATGTCATATATTTGTTTTTCTGTGCTACGGCGGTTCATTGCCTTAAGTATACCATTATCAATATGTTGCAGTGGTATGTCCAAATACTTGGCTATTTTATCACTATTTTTTATTAAATCAAGCAACTCATCGTCAATTTTTTCTAGATAAGCATATAGAATACGCACTTTCCACACATCTAACTTTATTAGTTCTTTTAGTAGCGCAACTAAACTTGGCTTGCCATAAATATCCTTACCATAGTTCGTTGTGTCTTGCGCAACAAGTATTATTTCCTTTACTCCGCTATCAACAAGGTCTTTGGCTTCACTTACTATGTCTTCCAATCTTCTAGATGTATATTTGCCCCTTATATATGGAATGGCGCAATAGGCACACCTATTGTCACAGCCGTCAGCAATTTTTAGATAAGCATAATGCAGTGGCGTGGTTATTGTCCTTTTATCCAAAAAGTTATAATCAATGTTTTTGTTGTCAAACAGTTCACTTACGATATCGACAATGTTTATTTCGTCTGATATGTTTACGAACCTATCCACTTCCGTAAAATCAACTTCTTGTCCGTAGCGCTGAGAAAAACACCCTGTTACAATAATTTTCTTTAGCTTATCTTTTTTATGTTCCGCCACCGCAAGTATTGTGTCAATGGTTTCTTTCTTTGCTTTGTCTATAAAAGCGCAAGTGTTAATTACTACAAACTCAGCATCGCTCTCGTTTACTAACCTATGCCCCGCATTTTGCAAGTTGTACAGCATTTTTTCGCTGTCCACTCTGTTTTTATCACAGCCCAGTGTAATCAGGCTAAAATCCATATTTCTCCTTTTATTCTATCGGCGCTTCGGGATACATTTCGTTAAACTGCGCTTTGGTGATGTTAATAGTTCTCTTGTTCCCGCTATAAGGCGCGCTAATAAATCCTTTGTCTTCCATATATTCCACTAGCTTTGCAATAGAATTAAATCCTTTGCTCATCTCTCTTTGCAGTAGTGAAGTGGATACTTTATCTCTTTCTAAGCAAATTCTTAACCCTTCACGCAAAAGCATTTGAAAACTTTCGTCATTGTCCAAGTCTTTTTTTATGAAAACTCCGCTTGCTGTGGTGGGACTTTTTATTTCTTCAATAACAACTTCTTCCTTATCCCCGTGCAGTATTCTATCAATAGCAAAATAATCGAACTCCACTGGGTTTTTTTTCTTAATATAGTCCACCATATCTTCTATCTCGTCAATGTGGATATAAGCGCATTGCGCCCGTTGCATTTCGGTACCTTTCTTGATGTACATGTCGCCGTTACCTAGCAAAGTTTCTGCGCCTTTTGCCTTAAAAATGACCATACTGTGGTTATAATCGCCTACTTTGAAGGCAATTTTTGTGTTTAGGTTGTTTTGTATTTCGTTGGTAATAACTTCTTTAATGGGGTTCTGCGTGGCAAAAATAAGGTGGATTCCTGCAGCTCTTGACATTCTTGCAAGGGAGCACAAACTTGCATCCATAGCCTTGCCTGACTTAGGGTCGGTCATAAGTTCGCTCGCTTCGTCAATGATTATTACAATTCTAGGCAATTTGTCTTCCTTGTCCATTTCGCCATTGTATTCTTTAAGGTTTCGGCAATTTTTCCTTTTGAACGCAGCGAATCTGCGCATTGTTTCCTCTCGCGCCCACTGGAACACATTGGTTATTTCTTGCACATCGGACAGCGGATTATTAAAGAGCATATGGGGCAAATTGGCATAAGGCCCCATTTCCACAGTCTTAAGGTCAATTAACACAAGTTTTACTTCTTCTGGAGAATATCTATACAAAATGCTCGCCAAAATAACATTGATACAGACGCTTTTGCCACTGCCCGTTGCGCCTGCAATAAGCGCGTGTGGCATAGCTGCCAGGTCGTCCACAAGAATTTTGCCAGCCGCTGTTTTGCCAAGTGCTAGCACAATATCGCCCTTTGCGTTGATGTAATCTGGCGAAGAAATTATTTCCTTAAAGCTCACCATTGCCGTTACTTTGTTGGGTATCTCAATACCAAAATATGCGCTGTCCCCTACCTGCGGAATGATGTTAATTTCCTTTTGTGAATGAAGTAACCGTTGAATATCCATTTTTGCGGAATAGACTTTGCTAATTGGACATCTTTCGCTTAAATCAAGTACACATGTAGTAATAGTGGGGCCTTTTATGGCTTTAACTAGCGTTACATCTATATTGTAGTTCTTTAACTTCTCTTCAAAAACTTCCTTTAGTTCTTCATAGTTCTCTACATAGGGGGAAAATCCCGGGGAAGCGTGGTCTCTTAGCAAGCTAATTGGTGGCTTGTCATAGGACGCAATAGCCTTTTTCTTAGTAAAATCTTTACTTTGCTCTTTTGCTTCTTGCGGTTTTTTTATCTCAACGGAGTCAACTTCTTCAAAATCTTCCTGCTCAATCGCTTCTTCCACTACTTTCTGTGGTTCTTGCCCTTTTTCTTGTCTAAGCGCTTGCACAAAGGTGGAGTTGCCTACCGTGGGCAATTCTTCTTTTTGGGGCGGTTCGTTGCTAAAAATCGTTTCCGTTGGTATGTATGTATTGTATCCCATTGTCTCGCCTATTTCCGCTCCAATGGTCTGTTGCTTTGTCTGTGGCGCTTCTATGGTTTGCTCTACAGGCTTTTCTTCGTAACTCCCAAACAACCGGCTAGATGCGCTCTGTCTTTCTTCTTGTTTCTTTTTGTCAAGTGGCAAATACTTTTCTAGTCCTTCCGTTAAATCCACCTTTTTTTGTTTTGGCGCGTCGAAGGTGTATTTTTGTGTGCCGTAAGATTTGCTCTTAATATCAATATCTTTCAAAATATCGTTATCCATATTGCCAAATAGTAGTTCTTTGGCGGTGGTTGGCCGTTCTTCTTTAACTTTTTCTTGGGGCAATGTTGCCTTTGCTCCGCTTTCCACAACTTCTTGTATAATTGGCTCTGTCTTAACAATTTCTAAGGCAACTTTTTTGGTTTCTTCCTTGCTTTTGACAGATTTTTTTACTGGCTTTTTTTCGACGAAAATGAAAGACTTTAATACAAAAAAACTTGACACCGCCGCACCTGCAAAAAATATTATTATCGAAGCTACATACTTAAGTGTTAGCGCAATGGGGGATGTAATTAAGCTAAAAATTACCCCGCCTACCGTTTTGTTTTCGTAAGCGCCAGCAACATACACGCCAAATCCGCCGTTTACCACTTCTCTGCCTAATAGAGCGGTGTGAATAGTTGCCACCACGAAAATATAAGCGATAGCTACTACTATGATGTTCTTTTTATTTAATTTTAGATTTATCCTTTTCCAAGACAAAATAAGTGCAACATAGCCGATTATTAAGTAAAGATAAACAACATAACCAAAAACACCTACAAAAGTACTAATTGTAGCAGGGATACATAGCAGTACCGTTAGCACTAAAAGTATTGCTAATATTATTAGATTTTTGGCGTTTTTCGTAAAATATTCTTTCATTGCTCCTTTCCTTTTTTGAATAGCTCTAGCAGTCCTTTGTTGGCGTTTTGCCCCACATAACTTACACAGCATTTGTCAAAATCAAAAATTTTGTCAACAGCCTCTTTTATGTCTTCGGTGGTGATTTTTTCCAGTGCCTTTTGACACTTTTTGAAAGTAATTACCTTGTCAAGCTGTATTATACTTCTGCCAGCTATTCTCATACAGTCCGCCGCGCTTTCTTCCCCCATAATAAGGGAAGTCATAAACTGCGCAACCGCCTTTTGGTGTTCTTCTACGGCAAATCCTTTTTCTTTTATTTCCAAAACAACTTCCCTTATAGCAACTATGGCTTCCCCAACTTGACAGGGACTTGTGGCAAAACCTATGTCAAAAAAACCGTTATTATAGTAGTGAGTTGGGGAAGAACTAATGCTATAAACTAGCCCCATTTGTTCCCGCACCTTTTGGAAAAGTCTGCTACTCATACCGCCACCAAGCATATATCCCACCAAAAATGGCGCATAGTCACGCTTGTGCCGTAAATTATATGACGGAAAGCGTATGCAAACATTGGCTTGTTCGTTGGGCTTTGTGGTATAAATTTCTTTACTGTATGTGCGGAACTTTTTTAATGTATCATAGCTAAAATCGCTACTTATAAAGTTGCTTTCAAAATACCTTTCCACAAGGGCAATTACTTCTTCCTTTTTTAGGTTGCCCACAATGGAAATAACTGTATTTTTCGGCGCATACCACCTTTTGACAAAATCCACCACATCTTGACGGCAAAAACTCTTTATATTGTCAATACTACCTAGTATAGGCCTCGCATAAGGCGCCTTGCCGTAAAAGATTTTGTTCATTTTTTCGTAACACAAATCTTCGCCGTCATCTTCGTACATATTTATTTCTTCAATAATAACACCCTTTTCTTTGTTGATATTCTCCTCTGTGTAAGTGCTGTTTTGTACTATATCACTAAGCATTTCCACGCAGTCTTCTGCATATTTTGCCATACCTACGGTGTAATAACAAGTATAGCTTTTGGATGTGAAAGCATTTATTTGTATGCCTTTATTGTCCATTTCGTTGGCAATATCAAAGGCTGAACGGGTAGTTGTCCCCTTAAAATTGAGATGCTCAAGCATATGAGCAAGCCCACTTGTTTTGTCGTCTTCGTTAGATGAGCCTACGCCCACAAAAACACCCACCGCTATGGATTTTGTACAAGTTTTTCTTTCAAAATATAAACGCAACCCACTAGGAAAGGTATGGTACTTTGACATAAAATTTCGTTCCCTTCTTTTTTTAATATATGATTATTATAAACTAGTTTAGATATTATTACAACCTAATAATTAACCATTATAGACCTTTTTTTGTTTTTACTATACAAAAATTCGCCCCCAAAAATATCCAACTTTGGGGGCGCATAGTAATATTAAATAGCTTTTTTGTTAGTAACTTAGTTTTTTATTCCATAAACAACTTGATGTCATCTTCCACTGTGCCAATAGTTGCAATGCCAAAGTTCTCTACTAATACCTTTGCCACATTGGGGGACAAAAAGCCGGGCAAGGTTGGACCAAGGTGGATGTTTTTTACGCCTAGAGATAGCAGAGCAAGTAGCACAATAACAGCCTTTTGTTCGTACCAGGCAATGTTAAAAGCTATGGGCAGTTTGTTAATATCGTCCAGTCCAAATACTTCTTTAAGGGTAAGTGCTATAACGGCAAGAGAATATGAATCGTTACATTGTCCAGCGTCAAGCACTCTCGGTATACCGCCAATGTCCCCTAAGTTTAGCTTGTTGTAGCGATATTTAGCGCAACCTGCGGTCATAATAACGGTATCTTTGGGCAAGTTCTCAGCAAACTTCGTGTAATAATCTCTGGACTTCATACGGCCGTCACAACCTGCCATAACAAAGAACTTCTTTATTGCTCCCGTCTTGACGGCATCTACCACCTTATCTTTTAGCGCAATTACTTGTTTGTGAGCAAATCCGCCTACAATGCTACCCGTTTCTATCTCCGTTGGGGCGGGCAGGGTTTTTGCTAGTGCGATTATTTCGGAAAAATCTTTGCCGTTTTCGTCAGCGACTATATGTTTGCAATTGGGGTAGCCGGTAGAACCTGTAGTAAATATTCTGCCCCGAACTTCTTCGCTTCTTGGGGGTACAATACAGTTGGTTGTGAACAAAATTGGCCCGTTGAATGTTACGAACTCATCAATTTGCTTCCACCACGCATTGCCATAGTTGCCCACAAAGTTATCGTACTTTTCAAAGGCTGGATAGTAGTGAGCTGGTAGCATTTCGCTATGGGTATACACATCAACACCAGTGCCCTTTGTTTGCTCAAGCAAACTTTCTAAATCCACCAAATCGTGACCGGATACAAGGATAGCAGGATTGCTTCTCACTCCAATATTTACATTAGTAATCTTGGGTGTGCCGAACTTGGAGTTATTCGCCTCGTCAAGTAGTGCCATAACTTTTACACCAAATTCCCCTGTCTTTAGCGTGAGTGCGACAAGGTCTGCGACCGTTAAAGAATTATCCAGTGTAGCCGCTAATGCTTCATACATAAAGGCGTTTATTTCTAAATTCTCTTTGCCAATATTCTTTGCGTGTTCTGCGTAAGCCGCCATACCTTTAAGTCCGTAAGTAATCATCTCTCGTAAAGATCTGATATCTTCATTTTCTGTGGCAAGCACACCAACATCTGTAGCTTTATCTAGCATTTGCTCTCTGCTATTAACCACAAAACTCGTTGCATCATGAGTGACTACGCCAGACTTCTTTAGACTATCTCTAATGCCAATCATTTTTTTGATTTGCGCTTCTATGGAACCATCATCAAAGTTGGCATTAGTAATGGTCATAAAAAGACTACTAAGCACTTCGTAATTGATATTTCCTAAGGTTTTTACATCAATTTTTTGTTTTACAACAATTTCGCCAATACCTTTTAGTGTATATATTAGAAGGTCTTGTAGCTTGGCTACTTCTTCATTCTTGCCACATACTCCACGAATGGAACAGCCCCTTCCTCCTGCCGTTTCTTGACACTGATAACAAAACATACTCATTATTATTTTCTCCTTTTAATTGTTTACTTCTTCAAATTCTTCTTTACCTACAAAACAAATGGGGCAAACCCAGTCGTCTGGCAAATCTTCAAAAGATGTCCCTACTTCCACTCCTGCTGACAAATCACCTTCCGCCTTGTCATAAATATAACCGCAAGGAATACACATGTACTTCATAAAACTACCTCCTATAAAATTATTAAATTTTTGGTGCTGGTGCTTTTACAACTATTAGTTCTAACTTTTCTTTACAAAAGTTATTCACATTCATTTTGATTTGGTGTGGGATTTTTAGTAGTGTCCCTGCTCCGTATTCTCTTGCTTTTTCGTCCGCTAATGCTATACTGAGAGTTCCACAAACTACCGTCATGTATATATTGCCGTTAGTAAAATGAGCGGGCAAACCTTCGTTTTGGTTGAGAATCATATGTAAATAATGAATGTTTTCGTCAAGCAAAACTTTTTCTATGGTCTTTTCGCTTCCCTGATACATCTTAAATACTTGTTCCACCATTTGATTTTCTCCTTTTTTAGGCGCAGCTCTTAACTGCAACAAAACCATTATAATTTAGTGAACAAATATTTTCTGTTGTTCTTCCAACATAAGCAACATTTATTAAAAAATTTACTATGCAATAATTTTAACATCTACAAAACGCTCTGTCAATGAGCTATTTTTTAGTACGCACCTTCATTCCCCGTTTAGTTGTTAACAACCATATATGTTTGTCAATTTTCTGTATACTTACTTGTTTGTTGGGATGTTTTATTTTGCTTTTCGCCAATTTTTTCAACATTATTACTATTGTTATTGACACATATTTGTGGTATACTTTGCTTACTTATATTTATATATATAACTTATGGAGTAGTATGACAAGAAAATCTTTATTAAAAATAGCAATTTTGGGCACATTTATTATATTTTTAATGGCTTTATTGGCACTGCCCATTGAAAAGACCCAACCTATTGCAACTTCCTTACGCCTAAATGGGGGCACTCTTGCGCCAGAAATAATTGAAGATTTTTCTTCTACTTCCCGCCTTTCTCCGCGTAGTTTAATAAGACAGGAAGACTCATATTCTTTTGACACAACATATAGCGAATGGCAACAAAAACAGCTTTTAACTGATAATAACGCACTATATTTTGGATATACTGGTGAAGACTCTCCTTATTCCGCACTAGCAACAATAACCACTCCCGAGCTTGTTTTGGCGGACAATAGCTATACCCTTTTTGTGGATTATTTTAGTTCTCGGGAAAAAGATTTCCCTAACTTCCTTACCGTTTATTCTAGTATTATGGGGGAAAAGTTCATAAAACTTCACACAGAAAAGGTATTTTATACTGATAATACTTACAAAACTTTGTCCGCTAAACTTCCTTTAGGCACTAAATATATCAAGCTAGAAGCCAAAGTATATGCTGACGACGGCAGGACAGAGAGTGGAATATATATAGACAACATTGGCATCGCTTCTCATAATAGCCCCTTTGATGCTCTTAATAGTGATAACTTTTCTTTATCTATTCCAGCTGTTGATATTTTTTATGACGGCGCCGCAAAAATGCCAAACTATACTCTTTCTTATGAAGGTACAACTGTAGAGTACTTTTCTTATCCTTACATTACCACAAGTGATAACGAAGAAACTACTTTTAGCAAGGGTATTTCCGCAATAGATGCAGGCACATATTACTTGCACATAGCAATTTTTAGCATAAAAAATGAGTATGTTTGCACTAAGACAATACCCTTTACCATAAAAAAGTCTGATTTACGGCTCGATATGACCAAACTTATTTACAATGTGTATACTGACTATATTGTTATCCACAATATTCCCCTATATAACAGCAATAATTTGTTAATTGCGCCAGAAAATGGAGAAAATGTAAGTTACTTGGTAAATGAAGTAAGCACGCAAACAAATATTCCTTGCGTCAAGGTGCCAACATCTGGTGCTTTTAACTTCGCTATCTCCATAGCTGAGTCCAACAACTACAATCAAGTGAATTCCGAAACGATTTCTGTGGGTGAAACGCGTTTTGTCGGCAATTATTTGTTTTTTGAGACTGAGCAAAATATGATATATGACGGTACAGTGCAAGGTATTGACTATTTCTTTTTTACCATTCCCGTTGATGGTAATGGTGATGATGATTTAGAGAATATAACACCCTTTGAATACACTGAAGAAGACTTTGCCGTAACATATCGGCTTAACGGCGAATTGGCTGAGCCTCGCGATGTGGGCAAATATTTAGCAACTGTAACCTACAAAACTTTTGTTGTGTCGGTTAATTTTGAAATTACAAAAAGAACGCTAACTAACGCAAATTACATAGGTTACAATCTAAATAAGAGTTATGACGGCAGTACCGTGCTTTACTACACCCGTAAGGAAAATATTGAAGACACTGCCACTGTTTCGTCCGCTTCCGCCACATTAAAGAGTCATGACTTTGATGTTGCTGATATTATGGACGGTGACGAAGTATTTTTAGTTGTGGGCAGTGCAAAATATAACTTTAACTTAGGTAATGTAAAGGTAGTTATCGATAATTTATCTCTTAGCGGAGCGCAGGGGCAGAATTATCAACTGGACACAAACTTTGTTACCACTTGGCATATGGAAAACTATACAATTTCTCCCACTACTCTGTACCTTGCTCCCCAATCGGGCGGTAATACGCTACTTATTAAGTCAAAAACTTATGACGGCACGCTTAAGGCGGAGATTGACTTTGACACACTTGATACTCTCTACACCAACCGCAATCTAGCCCCTATTAGTTTCTATGGCTTTTCGGGCAGTGACAAGTTTGACATAAACACTCTAGAAGTGGAGGTTGACATAAACACTCTAGAAGTGGAGTTTGTCAATAAGTACGCAGGAAGTAGAGAAGTTAAGCTGTGGCATAATGATGTTACTTTACTTGACCGCTATAATGCTGATATCAATTTAAGCGCGCTAACTTCTCCGCTGACAGGAACCATAACCCCAATTGCGCTTGACATAAACAAAGACTCTTCCATAATATCTATTGCAGACAAAACTTATTCTGGCAATAACTTAGCCGATGTTTCTTTCACTTCTTGCGTTTTTGATACTCCGCTTACAGTTGACCAAGCAATAATAAACAATAACGACAACTACAAACTCTTATTTGAAAGCGCAACTTTTGCTCAAGCTGGAGCAGGAACAAATATAGAAGTCACTGTAAAAAACATAAGATTAGCTGTAATAAATACAGAACATAGCGACATTATTGGTAGTTACTTTGTTAACAACTTGACACTAAATAAGGACATCAAAGAAAAAGAATTGTTCCTTGTTACCGAATATTTACGAATAAACAGCGGTAGTCTTATTCCAGAACTAATTGTTGAGCCAAGGGGCATTAGTATAGCGTCAACTTACTACAATTCCTTATTAGATGCGCAAAATGACACAAATCGACTGCCAAGCGACCCCAGCACAAGCGGTACCTACTTTATTAGAGTGACTTGCAGTGATAATAATTATTATCTTGACGGAAATTACGCTGTTGTAAAATTAGTTATTGCCACTCAAAAAACCGATCAAACAATTGTTTTTGACTATGACGAAAGTTATATAAGCGAGAACGCAATTACTATGCTAAAAGGTGGCAAGTTGGTTCCTTCTGCTTACTCTGTATCTGATAGCGGAGAAAGAACCAATCTTACCCTTAGCTATTCAATAAACGGCGAACAATCTTTGTTTGACTTTAATAACCAAACAAAAACACTCACTGCCCTTAGCGCTGGCACAGTAAACATAATAGCAACCCAAGCAGGTGATGCTTTTTATAATGTAGCATCCGCTTCTATTGCAGTAAATATTGTTGATTATGACATTTCTTTGAGCGAAGTTGTTGCCCCCACTGCATATGTGGCAGAAAAGTTGCCTACTCTATCTGGCAATGCCGTAGTAAACTCTACTAGTGTATCAAGTACATTTGTACCCGTTGACAACCTAGTAGAAACAGATAAAAAAGAGTACACTTACCGTTTAACCTTTGGTAATACATATGTCGGCTATTATGACGAAGTATATACGCTTAGTCCCACACTTATGGTATTAAAAATTACTATGCCGTCACAGATAACAAGACCTTATTACCAAACTACTGATTTCCTTGATAATATAGAAAAAATAGGCGTAGAAAGGAACGGCGTAATAACTCAACAACCCAAAAGTGTGTTCTCTTCCTTTAACTTAACATTCACGATGCCGACTATAGCAGACAAAGCAGAAATTGATTTTTTACCAAACACTTATACACTTAATTTTTTGCAAGGTCAGTCTAACTATGTAAGTGTTTCCACAACTAATAATTATATTATTGAGATTACTAACGAAAGCCTTAACTTAATTGTAGAAAAAAGCGAAATTGTGGTAAAAATGCCAGCGCTTACCAAGTATTATGGGCAAGACAATGTAATACCTTCCATAAATTCCGTAATTTTTGAAGGTTTCTTTACCGAAAGCGACCTACCTACATTCAAAGATAGTCTACACTTTATTATGACCAGTGACAAACTTTCTCCTGTGGGAAGTTATGCAATAAATGCTTTTTTTGACTTTAAGGAGAAAGCTGAGGCTATTAACAACTGCTATAACTTTACTTTGTTAAGCTCCTTTATGGTAGTGGAGCCTGCCCCCATTACCATTACCACGACGGCGCCTTCTAGTGTATATGGAGCAGATGTTGCCTATTATGACACAGTAATTAACGGTTTATATTTGACAACAGATTATAACTACCTAAAAAATTATGTAAATAATTCTTGCACCGTTTCTTCCAAAAGTAATGTAGCAACATATACTATTTTTGTGGACTACTTCGGCAAAGACAATAACTACAAAGTTACTGTAACTAATGGCATATACTCTATTACCCCAGCACCATTTACAGGAATAGAGCTGAAGGGCAAAAAGGTACTATATGACGGCAAAAAACACAGTTTGACACTTAGCTATGACGAAAATATTTGGAAAGACATTGAGATTTCTTATAACATTACAGATGTGTCTGAAGTTGGTGTGTACAACATTACCGCCACCGTTAAAAAACAAAACTATGCTACTACCACCTACAGCGAAACGCTAACTATTGCAACTCTAAACTTAGCATCTTCCAGCCAAACTAACAAGGTGGAAGTTTTTGACCTAAGCGAAGGCTCTACGGGATTTAGCCCAGACCTTACACTTTATATAAAAGCATCTCAAGTAGACGGAATAACGGACAAAGTAAAATCCATGCTCCAGTCCTTGCCCACACAACAAGAAAACATTGTAGCAATTTATGATATTACACTTCTTCAAGACAATACTGCTGTAGATACTCCAGACGGAAGTTACCGCATAAAAATCACCATTCCCAATATCACAACGAATAGCAATATAAGGATTTTGGCTAGTATAGATAACGAGCTAAAAGAAGTTGCTCATACCTTTGAAAATGGTTATTTTGTCTTTGAAACAGATAGCCTAAATGGTATCGCCATACTAAAGACAACACAAATAACTGAGTCACGAATTAGCGCCATTGTTGTTGTTTCTATAGTTGGCGTAGTGGTTATTGCTATGTTTGGCATAATTATTGGCAGTTTTGCTGGTGGCAGAAAAGCTACGCTAAGAAGTCGCAGAAAACATCATAAATGGTTCTAATTAGGGGGCATCATGTTTAATTTTATTGCTAAAGTTTTTATTAAAGATTACAAAAACACCAAAGATATTACTGTGCGCTCCAAGTACGGCACACTTAGTGGTTTTGTTGGCGTTATCTGTAATACTTTGTTATTTACAGCCAAACTTATTGCTGGTATTTTGTCGGGCTCGATTTCTATCATTGCTGACGCTATCAACAACTTTACCGATGCCACCAGTTCTGTTGTCACTATGCTAGGCTTCAAGCTAAGCAACCGCGGTAGCGATGCTGAACATCCATTTGGGCACGGAAGAATAGAATATGTCGTGGGCTTTATCGTATCCGTAATTGTTCTTTTTGTGGGCTTTGAACTGATAAAAACTAGTATAGAAAAAATTATTTATCCTTCTTCGATTAGCATTTCGCTTTTTACCGTTTTTATTTTGGGCGCATCTATTCTAATAAAACTATGGATGTTCTTTTTCTATCGTATAAATAGCAAAAAAATAGAATCTGCTGCCCTCCGCGCGTCAGCAATTGACAGCTTAGCCGATGTTTTAGCAACTACTGTAGTACTTATTGGCGCCATTATTAACTACTACACTGGCATAATAATTGATGGATATGTGGGTTCTTTGGTTGCTTTATTTATATTCTACGCAGGCTCAAAATCTATCAAAGAGATTATTTCGTTGCTGCTAGGCACTAAGCCCGATAAAGAGTTTGTAGAAGGTGTTGCGGAGTTTGTACTAGACTTTGATGGCATATGTGGGGTACACGACCTTGTTGTCCATAACTATGGACCAGGCAAGCAAATGATAAGTTTGCACGCCGAAGTATCAAGCGATGTTGACATTATTCTAGCGCACGAACTTATTGATTCCATTGAGGTAGCTCTTCAAGAAAAGTTCCTTTGCGAAGCAGTTATTCACATGGACCCAATAGTTACTAACAATGAAAGACTTGCCGCACTAGAAGAACAGGTTGTAAACACTGTTCTTGACTACAACGCAGAATACTCCATTCATGATTTCCGTGTGGTGGAAGGTAATAAGCAAATAAATTTGATTTTTGATGTAGTAACTACTTATGACAAAAAACTTTGTGATGAGCAGATAAAAGCCGATATTAAGGCAAAAATAAAACAATTAGACCCCAAATACAATGCAAAAATCACTGTGGACAAGCCATTTGTATAGTCTCTTGTAAAGTATCCTTTTAATTTTTCTAAAAAGCTAGTTAAGGAAAATATATATTCCTGCAAGCATTATTGATACCGTGCCCATTACCATAAGGATATGGAAACAGGTATGCAAATACTGCTTTTTCTTGCCAAAAAAGAATAAACCTGCTAAACAAAACAATGCTCCTATTATGTACCATACTTTGCTTACTAAAGCAATAAGTTCTCTGTTGTACAAATAAACAACAAGTAGCACTGCGGCGATTATTAAGTCGAGAATAAGCACATGTTTGGAAAATCTTTTTACATCATAAACAGAAAGAAATATTATAACAAAAGCTACCGCAAAGCAAATAGCTACAGACACGACATTGATAGGATTAACGCGTATTCCTAGCGCTAAGGGCGCACCGCACGCAACAATAATAAAACTTACTCCGCAATAATCAATTTTTCTTGCGATAAGCTTTTTTTGTGGGTCTTTGATAAAATGATAAACTGCTGATATAAAATATGGCACCGTTCCGCCAATACCCGTTATAATTGCGGCGACAATTCTTGAGGGAGTATTAGCTATAACTATTAGATAAATAAACCCGATAAGCCCAAGAATGCCCCCAACGAAATGAGAAATACTATTCCATACTTCTTCACTTTGGGTGTAATACTCCAAGCTTTTATCCCTATATTCTGCCTTCTTTAGTTCGTAGCTTTTGATTGACTCCATTCTCCTCCCGTATAAAGGCCGCTAAATATAATGCCGTTATATCATACTTTAGTTTATTAGTTTTGTCATCGTAACGAAACCATCTTCGCAAAATCCTTCTTTAATATATAATTCTTTTGCTATAAGATTGGTGGAAAGCACTTCTAGGGTTAGCGCCACAGCTTTGCCGCGGAAATTTTCTTCTAGCCATATCATAAAACTTTTGCCAAAGTGCCTATGCCTAAATTCCGGCGAAACGAACAACTCGTCTAAGATTATTACATTGCCCGACTCTTCATTACACCAATATGCTGTTATTAGGGCGTAGCCTGCTTCTCTTTTTGTCTCGCTATCAATGATTAGATAGCCCCATAAATTCTCGTGTTTAGTTATTACCTGCTTAAATGTCTTTTCGGCGGATTTGCCGTCATATCCTCTTTTTGTGACTCCGGATGAGTAAAATTCCTCACATAACTTATAAAAAGAGTCCCCGTCACCTTCTTCCATTTCTTTAATTATCATAAAGATTAAAACCTCAATTTAATTGATGCCCTAATAATAACAAAAGCCCCTATAAATAGCAACATATTTTTGAAAACTTTTTATACAATAAATTTGTTTTCTGCCTGGTCAATATTTTTTTCTACCACAACAAAAATAACCATCAAAACAAACGCATACGGGAAGGGACAAAAAATCCCTGGATTAACAAACGATATTATTTGCAAACCGCAATAAGACAAAAGGGCGCAAGCGGTAAATGCGGTTTTTTTGCTGCTAAGTAGTTTCATACGCACAACAAATTGATACAGATAAGCAAGAACACCTACCGAACCTAAGCTACCGATTATTTGGAAAGGTGAGGAGTGGTACCAGTAAAGTCCCCCTGTTTGCGGATAGTAATAGTCACCTATATGAGCAAGACCTGTGCCGAAAATGGGATACCTAAGAAAGTTCTTAACAGCGTAGCCATATAGCCCTAATCTTGCTTCTCCAGTTTTTACCTTTACCGTAGTTATCAGGTACTCATAATTCAAGCAAACCGCCAAAAGTCCAATGACGGCAAGACAGCATAAACATGCGATAATAAACTTACGGTCAAACTTCACATTGACCTTTAGCCCATAAATAACACAAAAAACTACCATTATTGAGCCACATAGTATTCCGCTCCTAGAAAAGGATACGAACATTGCCACGAACTGCAACATACCGAACATAAACATTGCTGTATGGTACTTGCTTTTTTTGGAATAATAGAAGGCAAATGGCATGGTAATAAGTAGTCCAGTAGACACATTATTTTTCATTTGCATATATACATCCATCCGTCCGTTTACCAAATCAGAAAAGTTCTCAATATAATAAAGAGCTACCATGCATACCAAAAAACCACCCCACCATAGCATTGTGGTTGTTAGATACTTAGTCAGGTCATACTTTTTTTCTGCGGTGCCAATATGTGCATTTAATAACAAGTACATAAGCAACATACCGAAGCCAAGTCCAACTACATAATAAAGAGCAGTAAAGGTAAAATAAGCCTTTGGGCTCACGACAAAAAGGCCACCAAAGGTGATGGCGATTGCCACTGCTAAATAGGGAAAAAACATCTTTCCTTTCTTAATCTTTGGACGATAATAAATAAAGTGGAACAAAAGGCAAGGCACAACTACGGCAACAAGTGGTACTAATTTCAGCCAAACATCTACTATACCGTACATTCTTAGCGGAATGGTACAAATAAGTAAAAAAGGATAAAGCGCAGGCATTGTATCTCTGTGCGTTACTAGCACAAAAAGCAATACAGACAGCTGCACTATTACACCAACTACTTCCAGCCTTAATATGTAAAATATTAACCCCACTATAAATAGCGTTAGGGGGTAAAAACCCGTATAAAGAAATTTGTCTAAACCTCTTATTAAGCTTTTTCTTTCAGTAGTGGCTTTCATTTTTTTAATGATATCACAGCACAAATTTTTATGCAACCTTTTAGATTAAGTATTGAAAAAGTGGAACTTTTGTGTTATTATCGTGATAACAATGTATATGGGGGACACTATGATACCGCTCACACCTTGTTTTACAAAATTACCACTTACCCATATAAAGCCAAAGGGCTGGTTACTAAATCAACTTATCGTTCAAGCTAAAGGACTTAGTGGTAATGTTCATAAACTTTTTCGCGATTTAAGCGAAAAATCCGCATGGCTGGGGGGCAAGGGCGAGAGCTGGGAAAGGGGACCTTACTACCTTGACGGACTTATTCCGCTTGCATATTTAACTGATGACGAAAATATAAAATCACTTGCAAAAAAATGGCTGGAAGCTATTTTTTCTTCACAAACTGAAGATGGATTTTTTGGGCCAAAAGGCAATTTAGACTGGTGGCCAAGAATGGTTGTTACCAAAGCTATGCCATCTTACTTTGAAGCGTCACAAGATGAACGCGTAATACCTTTCTTGACAAAATACTACCGCTATATGTTACAAAATATTGATGCGCGCCCCTTCTACAGTTGGGCAAACGCAAGGGGAAATGAAGAACTAATCGGAGTGCTGTGGCTTTATAACAAAACTTCAGAACCTTTCCTAATTGACTTAATAAATAAAATAGTGAAGTATTCTATGCCTTGGCAAACGCTTTTTGAAAATTTCCCTTATACTAATCCTAGCAAAGACTATATTCCGCCCTATAGCTTTAATGTAAAAAAGGTGCTTTTTTATGCAACTGACTTTATAAATAATATGCTAGGGAGCTTAGCCCCAAAGCGTTCTTTACAAAAAATAAACGCAAGAAACAATGACGATTTTAACAAGTTTTATCATTTAACGCACGGAGTTAACCTGGCTATGGCCATTAAGTACCCTGCTATTATAAGCCTTGCTAGTGGCAACAACTACTTTGACATCTCCAAAAAGGCTTACGAAACCTTGCTAAAACACCACGGCACTGCTACTGGGCTCTTTACTTGTGACGAACACCTAAGCGGACCATCTCCCACGCAGGGAATAGAACTTTGCACCGTTGTGGAAACTATGTTTAGTATGGAAAAGCTACTAGAATACACTGGTGACTTGTATTATGCGGACATATTAGAACTACTTTGCTTCAATGCCCTGCCCGCCACCTTTACATATGATATGTGCGCGCATCAGTATGTACAACAGGTCAACCAAATAAGCGCAACTACCGCAAAAAGAAAGTGGTACGATTCTTATTCACGCGCCAATATTTACGGACTAAAACCAAACTATGCTTGTTGCCTTTCTAACATGCATCAAGGCTTCCCGCGCTTTGCTGAGCATATCGCTTTTGTAAAGGATGATGCACTAGTAATATCATCGCCCGTTGCTTGTGAAATCTCTACTAAAATTAACGGAGATGATGTATTTTTAGAAATTTCTGGTGATTATCCTTTTATCAATAATTTTGCTATAAATGCAAATATGGGTAGCCATAGTCTTCTTTTGAGATGCCCAAATAGTGCAAACTACATAATTATAAATGGCGAAAAGCATATAAATACACTGGTAGAAATACCTAACGCTAACGGCACTTACGAAGTGGAATACAGCGTTGATATAAGACCAAAGACCAACCCTGATGAAACTGTGTCTTATTATTATGGCAATATTTTGCTTGCACTAAAACTAGAAGAAAAAATCATAATGCACAAAAATAATGTTTTTGCTGATAGAGAGATGTTTCCCCTTTCTAATTGGAACCTTGCACCTATATTTAAGGGTAACGAGAAAATTTATCCCACAACTTGGGATGCGGATTATCCTTTCAAAGAGCCGCCCTTCAAGGCGAAGTTTAATTTTGTGGAAATTACTAACTGGACAGCGTCAAGTAATCAAGCAAATGTACCCCCGAAAAAATGTGAGCTGGGAAAAATATTTGTCAATTATCTTGTACCATATGGCGCCACCAATTTACGGATAGCGCAGTTTCCCAAACTTTAACTTTTTGTAATAATTTTCCTATACTGCACAGGTGTAATGCCAAATTCCTTTTTGAAAACTTTGTTGAAATAGCCACAGTCGGTGTAGCCCACTTCTACAGCTATGCTTACAATCGATTGTGGAGTATTCTTTAGCAAACTACACGCTTGCTTTAGCCTAAGGCTTTTTATGTGTTCTTTAACCGTTTTGCCACAATTTTGGGAAAAAAGTCCACAAAAATAATTGGGACTTAGTTGGCAGAGTTCGGAAAGATACTCTAGCTTTATATCCTTGCTATAATTGTTTTTTATGTATCTGAGTGCTGGTTCAATAAGGCTTTCGGTTCGGCTCAAAATCGGCGAAAAAGAAGTTTTTATGTCGCTAATCTTCTCAATGGGCATTTCTTCGTCATTTATTACAAAAATCGCTATTTTTCTGCCTTGTTTCAGTGCGTCAAGCACTTTTTGAGGGGTTTCTGCCGTTAAATTCTCCATTTTCTCTCCAAAACAAAAATTTGCATAATAAAATTATACAATATTTTCGTAATATAGTCCATAGAAATGTACAACTAAATAGGATATAATTATTATTACCGATAAAAAATCGATAAAATTCATATAAAAGGAGAATTATTATAATGAGAAAAGCATTTATTTGCCCATCTAAGTATGTACAAGGCGAAAATGAGCTGTTGAACCTTGGTTATTTCGTAAAAACTTTTGGAAAAACAGCACTTCTAATCGCTGACCCGTTTGCAAAAAAATTAGTTGCTAAACAACTTGAGGAAACTCAAGCTAAATATGGGGTAAAATTCGTATCCTGTGACTTCGGCGGAGAATCATCTCGTGAAGAAGTGGCAAAAATGCAAGCTTTCGCTAAGGCAAACAAAGCTGCTTGCACAATTGGTCTAGGTGGCGGAAAGGCTATCGATACCGCAAAATGCGTTGCTGCTGGCAACAATCTAATCATTGTACCCACCATTGCAGCTACTGACGCACCTACTAGCCACAGCGCAGTTCTTTACCGTCCTACTCATGAGTTTGATGATTATGCATACTTCAAGCAAAACCCGTCAGTAGTTCTTATTGACACCACTGTTATTGCTAACGCTCCCGCTCGTTTCTTAGTATCTGGTATGGGTGACGCTCTTGCAACATACTTTGAAGCTAGAGCAAATGTTCGTTCTTATAGCGATGTTAACGCAGGACTTCCTTGCGGAGCTAATAGAGCTAAAGGCACACTTCTTGCTTGTGGTACTCTTGCATCTTTCGCTATGGCAGAACTTTGCTATGAGACTCTACTAAGTGACGGCGCAAAAGCTAAAGCAGCTTGCGAAGGCAAAGTTGTTACTACCGCTCTTGAGAACATTATTGAAGCTAATATTCTTCTTTCTGGTCTTGGCTTTGAGTCAGGCGGACTTGCTGCTGCTCACGCTATCCATGACGGACTAACCTTGCTTCCTTCTCACCATAGTTTCTATCACGGCGAAATGGTTGCTTTCGGAACTATTTGTCAACTAGTACTTGAGAATGCAGACGAAGAAGAGCTTTATGAAGTATTTAACTTCTGTGAAAGCGTTGGCTTGCCTGTTTGCTTGAAAGATATCGGCGCAGAAGATGTAAGTGACGAACTATTGACAGCAATTGCAGAAAAGTCCTGCATTCCTGAAGAATCTATCCACAATATGCCTTTCCCTGTTACTGCTGATATGGTTAAGGCAGCAATAAAGACTGCTGACAAGCTAGGTTATGAATACAGATATGGCGGATGCGATTGCGGATGCTAAAACTTAGTAAAAACTATTAAAAACTAACTATTAGAGAATGGAACAAATGCAAGTATGTTTTCCATTCTCTAGTTGGCTTATAAATAAAATTTTAAGGAGCTTCTTATGAAAAAAATTATTAACACCCCAGAGACTTTTGTATACGATATGTGTCACGGTATTGCAAAAGCTCATCCAGAGTTAGAGTTTGTAGAAAAATACAAGGTTATCAAAAAAGCAGAAATCAATCCCAACAAAGTTAGCTTAATAAGCGGTGGCGGAAGCGGACACGAGCCAGCTCATGCAGGTTTTGTTGGCAAAGGTATGCTAGATGCTGCGGTTTGTGGCGATGTTTTTGCATCCCCTTCTCAAGTACAAATTTTTAACGCGATTAAGAGTGTTTCCACCGAAAAAGGTGTACTTCTTATAATAAAGAACTATTCTGGCGACTGTATGAACTTCAACGGCGCCGCTGCTGACGCTGTGGAAGAACTTGGCGTTAAGGTAGACTCTGTTATTGTAAATGACGACATAGCAGTTAAGGACAGTAGCTATACCGTAGGACGCCGTGGTGTTGCCGGTACAGTTTTTGTACACAAAGTTGCAGGAGCTGCCGCAGAAATGGGCAAGGACCTTGCCGAAGTAAAAGCAGTTGCAAACAAGGCTATCGCTAATGTGAGAAGTTTTGGTTTTGCTCTTTCTTCTTGTACACCCCCCGCTAAAGGCACACCCATTTTTGACATCAAAGATGACGAAATTGAGTTCGGAGTAGGCATTCATGGCGAGCCAGGCAGAAAAACAGAAAAATTACAATCTGCTGACCAACTAGCTTCCAGAATCGTTGCTGATTTAATAGATGACCTAAAGGTAAACAAAGGTGACGAAGTTGCGCTTATCATTAACGGCTTCGGTGCTACACCACTTATGGAACTTTATTTGTTCAATAATTCTGTTACTACCGAGCTAGAAAAAGCTAACATAAGCATTCACAAAACGCTAGTTGGCAACTATATGACAAGTATTGATATGGCTGGCGCATCTGTTACTATTATGAAACTTGATGACGAACTAAAAGCTCTTATTGATTATCCCGTTACCACCCCCGCGTTAAACTGGGGCGGCGCGATGAATGACCAAGCTGCGGCGGCAGTAGAAGCTATGAAAGCTATTGCTAAGGCGCTTAATATTACCCCTGTTGAAAATGCAACTGTTTCCCCAAAAAAAGCTGAAGAATCTGCTAGCGAAGAAGTCAAATGCTACGCTGTAAAAGGCGAGCCTAAAGTTGGCGAGACAATTAACACACCGGCTTTCGTAAAAATTATCGACAAAATGGCAGACATCATCATTGAGAACGAAGTTCCTTTTTGTGACGCTGACCAAATGGGCGATGGCGACTTCGGAATGAGCATTGCAAAAGGCTTCAAGCAACTAAAAGTTGATTGGGCAACACGCAAGAAAGGTGATGTTGGTGAATTCTTAGTAAGCTGTTCCGAAATTATAAAAGAATACTGTGGCGGAGCTAGCGGACCAATTTGGGGAAGCGCATTCCGTGCTGGTGGCAAAGCTGCTCTTGGCAAACAAGAAGTTAATTTGCAAGATATAGCTGACATCCTACAAGCTGCTAATAACGGCGTTTATGAAACTGGCAAAAAGAGTTTTGGCAAAGGCGCTGTTGTCGGCGACAAAACTTTGGTTGACGCTCTTAAGCCTTGCGCTGACGCATTAACTGATGCCGCGAAAAAGTCAATGAAGCTAATCCCTGCCCTAGAAGCGGGAGCCAAAGCTGCTGTTGCTGGAGCAGAATCTACAAAGACCTTTGTTGCTACTCTAGGCAGAGCAGGTACCGTTGGCGAAAAGTCCATTGGCTATCCGGATGCTGGAGCATATGGAGTAGGTGTTATTTTTACCGAACTTGTTAAATATATAAAGAC
>CAYJBW010000006.1:27154-29432 GCA_964368255.1 uncultured Christensenella sp. | reverse complement strand
TAAGTATACTCTATGATATTGTCAACAAACAAGATAATTTGGTATGCGAAAGGTGTTTTGCTCCTTGGACGGATTTAGGCGACATTCTAAAAAAAGAAAAAATTCTGCTACTCAGCATAGAAACGCAGCAGCCGCTTAAAGACTTTGATGTTGTTGGATTTTCTGTAACCTACGAAATGGGCTATACCAATATACTTTATATGCTGGACTTGGCGCAGATACCATTTCGCGCAAAGGATAGGGATGAATCGTACCCAATAATAATTGGCGGCGGTCCAATATCCGCTAACCCCGAACCGATAATTGATTTTTTTGATGCGTTTTTTATTGGAGAAGGAGAAGAAAATTTATTAGAATTCTTGAAGGTAAGCGAAAAATACAAGGGCGATAAGACAAAAATTTTGCAAGAAGCAAGTAAAATTGAAGGTGTTTATGTCCCGTCACTTGTTGAAATAAACAATGGTGTCGTAACAACAAAAATAAAAAAAGCTACCATTTATGACTTAGACAAAGCGCCATTTCCGCTAAAACCACTTGTTCCTAATATAGAAATTGTTCACGATAGAAGCGTTGTAGAACTTTACAGGGGCTGTTATGCTGGCTGTCGCTTTTGTCAAGCCTGCTTTTTTTACCGCCCCATTAGGTATAGAGAATCGAATACTGTGGTAGGTATTGTTAATGAACTAATAAAAAATACTGGTTATGACGAAGTAGGCTTGTCGAGTTTGTCAAGTGGCGATTATCAGCAAATTATTAAGACAATTACCGACCTAAATGCGCTAACAGAAAGCAAAAATGTGGTGTTACAACTGCCTAGTTTGCGTTTAGACAGCTTCACAGCTAGCCTTATGGGTTCGGCTAGGAAGTCATCTCTAACATTCGCTCCTGAGGCAGGTTCGCAACGACTAAGAGATGTCATAAACAAAAATATAACGGACGAAGACATAGAAAGTTCTATGCGTTTAGCTTTCAGCATTGGCTACCGCACGGTAAAATTATATTTTATGCTTGGGCTTCCCACAGAAACGGATGAAGATGTTATGGGGATAGTGGACATAGTAAGAAAGATTAGAAAGTTATATATGGAAGTAACCAAAAGAAGGGATATAAATATCAATGTAAGCACTGCAATGTTTATTCCTAAGCCACTTACCCCCTTCCAGTGGGCGGAGCAAATAAGTAGTGAAGAGATGTACAGAAAGCAAAATATGCTCAAAAAAGAGTTCTATGCCATAAAAGGTGTGCGCTATTCTTGGCATGGCGCAGAGATTTCTGTGCTAGAAGGCATTTTTGCAAGGGGAGATAGAAAGCTAAGTTACCTTATAGAAAAGGCATATTCTCTTGGCTGTTATTTCGATAGTTGGAGTGAAAAGTTCGACAGAGAAAAGTGGCAAAACGCCATAGAATCTTGTCAAGTGGATGTAAAAGCATACACTGGCGAGCGAGCGGTTGATAGCGTTCTTAGTTGGGATTTTATTGATTTTGGAGTATCAAAAAAGTATCTTTTAGCAGAGTATAATAAGGCATTAAAGGGCGAAATAACACCGCCTTGTAAAGAAAATTGCAACGGTTGCGGGGCGAGTAACAGTACAAAATGCAGACAATACTTCAGTGATGTGGGGGTAGAATAATTGCTTACAATATTATTTGAAAAGCGCGATAATGGCATTTATGTATCCCATGTAGACCTTTTACGGGTGCTGATAAGGACTTTTCGCAGAGCAGGCATTGATGTCGCTTACTCACAAGGCTATAACAAACATATGCTTGTTAACTTAACACAGCCACTACCTTTCGGAATAGCAAGTACGGACGACTGGGTGAGCGCAGATACTACTAACAAAATAAGCTGTGAAGATATGATAAAGGCTTTTAATGATAATTGCCCCAGTTTTTTACGCGCCATGTATTGCAAGGAAACGGAGAAGTATCCTAATTTGAGCGCAAAGGTAAATTGTTGCAGTTACAAAATTGCTTGCAAAGATGCTTTAGCCAAAAAAGATTGCATACTAGACTTAAAAAACAAGTTGGTGCTTGAGTACGAAAAGAAGGGCGAGAAGGTAACAAAAGATGTAACAGAGGGCATTTATTTTTTGGAAGTCAATGAAGAAGGTATTGACTGCATTCTTGCATTCGGGATAAATAATTTGAGAGTGGATTTGTTCTGTCAACACATAAACAAAATTTGTAATCTAAATATTGACAATGAAGATATAGTGCGCACAGGTCAACTTATCTTTGACGGCAAAACATTTTTAAGCGCAAAAGAATATATGGA